>JACQVU010000407.1 GCA_016209585.1 Planctomycetota bacterium | reverse complement strand
TTCGCGCGAGTGTGCGGGGTCATTTACACGAAGTCGGCCGACGTGGGTTCCGACCTGGTGGGGAAGTTGGAAGCCGGCATCCCGGCGGACGACCCGCGGAACCCGGCCACCATCGCCGACAACGTGGGCGACAACGTGGGCGACGTGGCCGGCATGGGGGCCGACCTGTACGAGTCCTACGCCGGCTCCATCCTGGCGACCGCCGCGCTGGGCGTGGCGGCGGTGCCGCAGATGCGGCTGGGCGAGGGCACCCACACGCTGATGGAGACGGCGCGGGTGATGGGCGAGCGGACCAAAACCGACCTCCACTGGTGGGACCCGGATTTCCTGCAGACGTTGCAACTGAAGTTTCTGGCCGCGCCGATGGTGGTGGCCGCGGTGGGCACGGCGCTGTCGATCATCTTCATTCTCCTGGTGCGCACCGGCGAGAAGGCCGGGATGCGGGAGTTGTTGAACTCGCTCATGCGCGCGGTGCTGTTCTCCTCCATCGGCATCGCGATCGCGGCCTGGTTCGTGATCGATCAACTCGGGTTGCCGCACGGCATCGCCTGGGCCATCTGGTGCGGCTTGTTCGCGGGCGTGGTCATCGGCAAGACGACGGAGTATTACACGGCGCACGAACACCCGCCCACCCGCGGCATCGCCAAGCAATCGGAAATGGGCGCGGCCACGGTGATCATCGACGGCATCGCGGTGGGAATGATGTCCACCGGCATCCCGGTCATCACCATCGGCCTCGGCATGATCCTGGCGTTCGTCTTCGCCGGCGGGCTTGACAACCCCTCGCTGGGCCTCTACGGCGTGGGCATCGCCGCCGTGGGTATGCTTTCCACCCTCGGCCTCACGCTGGCCACGGACGCGTACGGGCCTATCGCCGACAATGCCGGCGGCAACGCCGAGATGGCCGGCCTGGAGAAGGAGGTGCGCAAGCGCACCGACGCCCTGGACGCGCTGGGCAACACCACCGCAGCCACGGGCAAGGGGTTCGCCATCGGCTCGGCCGCCCTCACGGCGCTGGCGCTGCTCGCGGCCTACCTTGAGGAGATCCGGGTCTACCTGAACAACGGCGAGGTGGCGGCGGCGGTCACCGAGGCGGCGGACCATGGCAAGTTGCTGAAGGCTGACCCCGCCACGGCTGCGGGCCGCGACAACACCGCGGTCATGGCGGCCGCGGCGCGCGAGGCCGACTTCAAGGACGCCCACGTGCGCGTGAAAACGGAGGTGGAGAAAGTTGCCGCCGACCGCGAGGCGGCCGGCCACAAGGAGGAAGCCGCGCGGTTGCGCGACCAGTTGGCCGCGTTCGACACCTCCTCCGCCACCGAAGGCACGGTGAGCAGCGCGCGCTTGAATGCCCTGCCGGCGGAGCAACAGCAGTTGGCGGTGGCGCTGATCCCCTTCGCCCAGCAGGCGCGCAAGACGCGGCGCAGCGTGGTGACGGAGCACGACCTGGCGGCGGCCACCAATCGGGAGACCATCCAGGAGCGGTTGTACGTCGGGGCCGGCTCGGCCAGCCCGGCGGACTTCATGGCGCGTTTCAAGGTAGACCTGCTCAACCCGAAGGTGCTGGTGGGCATGTTCCTGGGCGCGATGTCGGCCTTCTTCTTCTGCGCGCTGACCATGAAGGCCGTGGGCCGCGCGGCCGGCGCGATGGTGGAGGAGGTGCGCCGCCAGTTCCGCACCATCGCGGGCCTCATGGAAGGCACGGCGCGGGCCGACTACGCCCGCTGCGTCGACATCTCCACCCGCGGCGCCCAGCGGGAAATGGTGTTGCCCTCCATGCTGGCCGTGGCGCTGCCCGTGGCCACCGGCGTGCTGCTGGGCGTGCCGGGAGTCATCGGCCTTCTGGGCGGGGCGCTGGTCTGCGGGTTCGTGCTGGCCGTGATGATGGCCACCTCGGGCGGCGCGTGGGACAACGCCAAGAAATACGTGGAAGAGGGCCACTACGGCGGCAAGGGCAGCCCGGCCCACAAGGCGGCCGTGGTGGGCGACACGGTGGGCGACCCGTTCAAAGACACGTCGGGGCCGTCGCTCAACATCCTCATCAAACTGATGTCGATGGTGGCCATCGTCTTCGCAGGCCTGACGGTGAAGGTGAACGTCGACGGCGACCGTATCCTCGCTTGGCTCGGCAAGTTCCTCAACTGAGCGGCCCGCGGCGGCTCGACGCGGCCCGGCTTCGCGGGCTGCTCGCGACCGCGCCCGCCAAGGAAGGGGCGGCGGGCGTCGTCGGCCGCCACCTGGAGCTGCACGAGAGCATTGATTCGACCAACAGCCGCGCGCTGGCGCTGCTGGCCGAGGGCGCGCCCGAGGGCGCGGTGGTCATCGCCGAACACCAGACCGCCGGCCGCGGGCGGTTGGGCGCGCGGTGGGACGCTTCGCCATCAAAAGACCTGCTCTTCTCGGTGATTCTCCGCCCCGGCCCGCGTGAGGACGCGCCGCGGGCGATGACCGTGATCGCCGCCCTGGCCGTGGGCGACGTTTTGCCGGAAACGGCCGTGATGTGGCCCAACGACCTTTTCCTCGCGGGGCGTAAACTGGGCGGCGTGCTGGTGGAAGGCTCGTCGTCCCACCCCGGCGCCTACGTCGTCGGCGTCGGCCTGAACGTCAATTCCGAAGCGTCGGACTTCCCCCCGCCGCTCCGGCCGCTGGCGGTGAGCCTTTTGATGGCCCTGGGGCGTGAGCGGGATCGAGCCGCCTTGCTGGCCGAGGTGCTGCGGGCGCTGGACGCGCGCTATGGCCGGTACCGCGCGCACGGCGCCGCCGCGCTGGCGGGCGACTGGCGCGCGCGGAACTCGGCGCTGGGCCGGATGGTGACGTTCGACCACCGCGGCGCGCGGGTCACCGGACGGCTGGCCGACGTCGACCTCGCCGCGGGGGTGCTCGTCGACGCCGGCGACGCCCGCGGCCCCGTGCGGTACGCGGGCGAGCACGTCCGCGAGTTCACGTTGGTCCAGGGCGAGGCCGCGCCGCGACCGGACCCTCGCTGACCATAGCAGCCCGTCGAACCAGCCGGCGGCGGCGGTTCCTTGTCAGTCACGGGTGGCGCGCCAGTTCCGAATAGTGTCTTCGAGAGAAACGGCCAGTTCGAAAACCGAACCGCCTTTCGGCGCGGCTTCTGACTTCGCGAGGTGGCGGAACAGATCCGGCATGGAGCGCGAGTGTTCATCGGCCAGCGTCGCCATCTTGTTTTTTGATATCGCAGCCGGTTTGTCCGCGGCGGCGCTGAAGACACCGTCCCAGGCGCGAATTTTGGCACGGAGGCCGGCGGCATCGAGTCCGAAGTATTCCGCGTATTTCTCGGCGCTTTTTTCGAGCAGCGCCCATGCCCACGTTTCGGGAATTTCACCTCCCGGAAGGCAAATCACTCGAACGCGCTGGCCCAATTCCTCGGCGCGACGTTCCATCCTTTGCTTCACGTCCTGGCCGTCGCCATCCAGCACGAACACGACGTCGCCGAGCCTGCGAAATCGAGCCAATGTCTCCATGTGCGCGGGGAACTGATCCTTGCCCGTGTCCCGGCCAACCTCGATATCGTTCTGGAGGAAGTCCAGTTTTGGACCCAGGAAGTCGAGAACGCCGCGAACCAACGCTTCGGATTCCGCGTCCTCACAGAGGAACGACAACACATTTTGCGACCTTCCGTACAGCGTTTTTTGGATGATGTCGCGAAAGGCCTCCCGCCGCTTCACGTTGTCGCCATCGCGCTCCAGGAAGACGCGGGCCTCCATCGGAACGGTGTCGAGCACCGCCGGGCTGTGCGTCGTGCAGACAATCTGAATACGATTGCGCAGGGCGAGGCGCTGCAGTTCCAGCATGAGCATCTGCTGGACCTGAGGATGCAGCCCCGCCTCAACCTCATCGACGAGCACCAGCACGCTCTCCATTTTCGACAGGCTCATGGAGAGACGGATCACGGCGCGCTCGCCCGCGGACATGTGAAACTCGGAATAGCGCACCGCGTCTCCCGTCACGTCCGATCGATCGGCCACCAGCAGGTTCCGCTTCCCATGCTTGACCACCGCCAACCGGGCGTATTTGAAGCCCAGGATGCGTTGAGCGAAGCCGATGTCTGACGCGTCCACGTCGGCGCTGGTGAACGCGCGCTGCGCGAGTTGTATGACGCTCCGAACTTCGGAAGGATTGGTGAGTTTTGACAACGTGTGAAGGTAGACCGTCCGCACGGGCTGTTCGCCGCGCTTGCGGCCGAAGAAACTCCGGCTCCACTTGCCGGCTCCGCGTTTCCACGCCATGCTGAGTGACTGCCCCTTCGACGTGTAGGAGTACTCGATCTCCGCCCTTCCCGGAGAGTCGGACAGCGTGGGGTCACCTTTCGGCCGGAAGTCGGGGAAGAGTTTCGCCGGAGTGTTGGTGACCGGCTCCGCATCCCACTCCGGGGATGGTGGACGGTACGCGCACGCCAGCGCCAAGAGCACCGTAGTCTTGCCGCACCCATTGGCCCCCGCGAGCACACATACCGGGAACGGCAAGGCGACCCGCAGATCCTGAATACCGCGGAGTTTCTGGATGCGGACCTGATCGAGATAGTCCTCTCGAGAAGCCTTCTGGCCCCGAAGCTGATCCCAGATTTGGCGAAGGTTCTGACTCAAGGCGGTCATATATTCCGCCATAGTTTTACAGAATCCGCGATCACGTCTCAAGGACTCGGACGGAATCGAACTTGAAACCTGGCGCCTCCGCCCCCAAAACCAGTAGGCTAAGGTGTGGTGGTCGGTTCTGTTCACGCCTCCACCAGCCCGTGCTTCGCCCCGTTTCTCATGTTCGCATACCCCCGCCGCAAGACCCGTGAGGTGGCCGTCGGCAACGTCGGCGTGGGCGGCGATCGGCCCATCGCCGTCCAGTCGATGACCACCACCGACACTCGCGACTTCCAGGCCACGCTCGCCGAGATCCGGCGGCTCGAAGAATCCGGCTGCGAGATCGTCCGCGTGGCGGTGCCGGATCGCAAGGCCGCCGCCAACCTGGAGGGGTTGCGGGCGATGATGCGGGCGCCGCTCATCGCCGACATCCACTTCAACTACCACCTGGCGTTCGACGCCATCGAGGCCGGGGTGCACAAGGTGCGCATCAACCCCGGCAACATCGGCAAGATGGACAAGGTGCGTGAGATCATCCGCGCCGCCCGGAACCGCGGCGTCGCGATGCGCGTGGGGGTCAACTCCGGATCGGTCGAAAAAGACTTGCTGGAGAAACATGGCTGGCCCTCGCCCGAAGCCCTCGTCGAGAGCGCCCTGCGCTGGGTGGAACTCTGCGAGTCGGAGAAGTACTTCGACGTGATCGTCTCGCTGAAGTCTTCCGACGTTCCCTCCGCCGTCGAGAGTTGCCGTCGGTTCTCGCGGGCCTCTGACTACCCGCTGCACCTGGGCATCACGGAGGCTGGCCTGGCCGGGTACGGCACCATCAAGAGCGCGGCCGGCATCGGGGCGCTGCTGGTGGACGGCATCGGCGACACCATTCGCATCTCGCTGGTCGGCGATCCGGTGGTGGAGGTGCGCGCCTGCTGGGACCTGCTCAAGGCCACCGGGCGGCGGGTGACGTCGCCGGAGATCGTGGCCTGCCCCACCTGCGGGCGCATCGAGATTGATCTGGAGCCGCTGGTGAAGGAGGTGCAGAAGCGGCTCGATCTGGAGACGCTGCCGATGAAGGTGTCGATCCTGGGCTGCGCCGTGAACGGCCCCGGCGAGGCGGCTGAGGCCGACATCGGCCTGGCCGGGGGGAAGGGGATCGGCATCATTTTCCGCAAGGGGGTGGAGGTGGCGCGGGTGCCGGAGGCTCAGATGGTCGACGCGCTGTGCGAGGAGATCCGGCGGTTCAAAGGGGACTGATCTTCCCGCCGCATCGCCGCCGCCCAAGGCAATGGCGGCGTGGGCGGAAACGGCGCGGGCGGCGCCGTCGGGCTGATCTTCCCGCCGCATCGCCGCCGCCGGCGGCCAGCCGTCACGTCACGTCACGTCACGTCACGGCAGGGAGTGGTTCTGCATGAACTTCCACATCGGCTCGGCATGAAGCATGAAGGGCGGCTTCTGGAAGTGGTCGCCACCCTTGGTGAAGTGCGCGATGGCGATGGCGCCGTCCCAGCCGTTCGCCAACATCTTGTCGCGAACGGAGATCGTGGAGTTGACGTTCACCGTGGCGTCGGCGTCGCCGTGCACGTAAAAGGCCGGGGTCTTGACCGATGCCTTGGAGGGGTCCACCGACTCGGCGCCGAGAAGGGTCGCGCCGCCCTGGTAGTTCCAGTCGCCCCCGGCGATGGAGACGAACGACGACCAGACCTGCCCGTTATGGGTTCCGGCCAGCGTGGCGAAGAAGCCGCCGTTGCTCAGGCCGGCAATGGCGATGCGCTTGGTGTCGACGTTCCACTTCGCCTTGATGTCCGTCAACATGTCCACCTGCACGAACTGGATGTCGAAGTTCTTGGCGGCGGCGCGGCCGTCGATGCAGAACGTGAACAGCCCCGGAATGCCCCATTGCCCGGCCCCGTTGGTCAACGCCTGCGGCGCGGCCACCAGCACGCCGTCGCGGTCGGCGATGGCCGTCAACTCGCTCACCGCCCCGGTCGGCGAGAGGTCGGTGCTGCGCATGCCCGACCCGTGGCACCAGACGACCAGCGGGTAGGCCTTCGACGCGACGTACCCCTTCGGCGCCCATACGCGATAGTCGCGCTGCGCCGGCGCGAAGCCAATTCCCACGGAGCTCACCTTCAGATCGTTCGCGCCCGCCGCCCCGCCGCCGCTGCCGTTCGACGGCGAGGCCGCGGAGGTTCCGGAGATCGTGAGCGGGTCGAACCGCCCAGCCTTGGAGAGCAGTTCGTTCGCCGTCCCCGCGAAGTCGAACCGCAGCCCGCCGAACAGGTAGCCATACCCGTTGCAGATCGTGCCGCCCAGGTAGGCGCTGGGCGTCAACATCGACGGGCGCACGCCCCACGAATCGGCCGCCGGGTCGTATACCTGCACGATGTTCGTCTCAATCGTGTTGCCCTGCGTCGTGATGAACTCCGCCGGCGGCTGATACTCGCCCCCCAGGATGAACACCTTGCCGTCGTACGGGGCGGCGACGCCGGCCGCGCGCGGCACGACGCTGTCTTTCTTCTTCGTGTAGGCGTCGGTCGCCGGGTCGTACACCTGCGTCTCCTTCAGCGCCTTGCCGGCCGAGTCCTTCCCGCCGAACAGGTAGACCTTCCCGCCGGTCGAGGTGGCCATCGCGGCCCAGCGGGCGGAGGGCAGCGCCTTGATGGCCGTCCACTTGTTGGTGGCGGGGTCGTACTTCTCGGCGCTGGCGAGGATGGTTCCGGGCGAGGAGGTCTTCGACGACGCGCCGCCGAAGACGTAAATCTTGCCGTCAACAATGGCCGCGGCCGCGTAGTTCCGCGCGGTGGAGAGATCAGCCGCGGCCGTGCCCATGGCTTCCTTCGAGGCGTCGAAGACCTCGACCGACTTCAGCGCCGCCGCGCCGTCGTGGCCGCCGATCACGTAGATGTTCGTGCCGCTGCGAACCGCCCCCGCCCCGCCGCGGGCGGTGGCCAGCATCGCCTTGTTCGAGTAGGTGTCGCTCGCGGGGTCGAAGCGGGTCACGTCCTTCACCGCCCCGCTCGACCGGTACCCGCCCAGCAGGTAGACGACGCCATTGGAGTCCTCCACCGCCACCTCGCTCGTGCCGCCGGAAGGAATGGCGGAGAGGCTCTTCCACGCGAACGCGCCGGCCGCGGCCGTCCGCTTGCCCACCTCGTCGTCGTTCGTGCTCCCCGTTCCGCCGCCGGGCGGTGGCGGGGGCGGGCCGGGCGTGGTCACGGTGTAGGCCGAGCCGGAACCGGCCGCGCTCGCGCCCACGGGCGTCGTCACCACCACGTTGTACACGCCAGCCGCCTGCCCCGCGGGCACGGTGGCGGTCACCAGCGTGTCGGAAGAGACATTGACGCTCGTGAGGGGGATGGTGGTGGCGCCGCGGATTTCGACCGCCGTGGCGCCGGTGAAGTTGATTCCTGAAATCGAGAGGTTGGTGGCCACGTCGTTCGCCCCGCTGGAGGGAGAGACGGCATCGACCACCGGCGCGCCCCGCTGCACCGTGAAGTTGGCGCCGGTGGTCGGGTTCTTCCCGCCCGGTCCGGTCACATAGACGCCGTACACCCCCACCGGAACCTGGCGCGCCTGGACGGTGGCGGTCAGCGACGTGTCGCTCGTCACGTTCAGGTTGGTGAGCGCGTAGCTGTTGGTTCCGTCGCTCAGTTCGGCCGCCGTGACGCCGGTGAAACGCGAGCCGGTGACGGTGATCGCCACCGTGGTCAGGTTGTCGGCGCTGGCCGGCGACACCGAATTGACCACCGGCGGCGGCGGCGGCGCGACCATCTCAATTTTCTCCGACGCCGGAACCAGCGCCAGGTTGCTCTGGCAGGGCGTCACTTCCGTCGTTCCCGCCGGCGTTGTGAGCACGATGCGGTACCAGCCCACCGCCAGCGTCGCGGGAACGGTGGCGGTGAGCGCGGTGTCGCTGGCGTTGCGCAGGAAGGCCGCCGCCGTCTTGGCGCAGGAGGAGTTCTGGAACTCCACCCCCGCGCCGGAAAGGGCGCTGCCTGAAAGCACGATCTCCGTCTCCCGGCCGCTGGTCGCCTGCCCTGGCGTGACCCCCGTGAGCGACGGCGGGCCGTTGTTCACGATGAACGCCCCCGACTCTTTCGCGCTCCCCTCAACCGCCACCTTGCCGCCGGTGGTGGAGGAGGTTTCCAGTTGCGTGACGCGCACCTTGACGCTGGGCGAGTTCTTGCCCGCGAGGTCCGCCGCGCTGTTCCACACGTAGGTATGCGAGATGCCGGGCGCGGGACCCGCCAGCAGGTTGGTGGTGCCCTGCGAGGGCGCGCCCGCCCGCTCGGTGGCGGTGAGCCACGTCTTGCCACCGTCGGTGGAGTACTCGACCCGCACGTCCATCCGGGACGACTCGGGACCGATGACGTCGTAGTAAATCTTCACGTCGCCGGTCTGGAAGGTGGTCGGCGTCGTCACCGTGAACGGCGGCGGCGCCTTGGGCGGCGCGAGCAGGTCTCCACCCGCCGACCCTCCCCCCAGCCCGCAGGCGAGCGCGAAGAGCGAGAGCAGCGCCACCGAGAGGAGAAGAACCGCGCCCGCGGGCGTTGTGCCGACCGAGAGTTTCGGCGCAGCCACGCCGGAGTCTGGTTTCCTTCCATTAACCCGTGTGTCCATCACGACTCACCTTTTCGAGGGCCGGTAGGAGCACCCTCCCAGCCGCGACTCACGCCAAGCCAGGGAGAGAAGATCGCCGCTCGGTGCGCAACATCCGTGCCTTCCAATTGTCCCGACAGTTCTGTGTCGTGGGACAACGCTGTAAGCGCACCAGTCCGCATGCACTTGGGAAATGCTGATAGTGCGCGGTAGGCAGTATAACGCGAGCCGCAGATCATTATTCCTGTTCTCTACGCATCGTGCTATAAAAACATTGCACTGTCCGCACTGAGTCGAACATCAAACCGATGACCGTCTCACGATCACGCGGTTACCGTTGGGCAAGGTTGTTGGTTGTCGGGCCTCACCACGCGAGATCGGGCGAGTAGAGCGTCACGCGGTCGCGGCCGGCGCGCTTGGAGGCGAAGAGCGCCCGGTCGGCGAAGTCCCAGAACTGCTCATGGTTCTCGGGATTGGACCGCATGTCGGTGATGCCGACCGAAAGCGTGATGCGCACCGGCGTGGCTGGGTCCGAGGGGTTCTCAAACGGAACCTCCCGCGCCGCCGCGCAGAGGCCGTCGATCTTGTGGCGCGCGCCGTCGGCTGCGGTCTCGGGCATCAACAGCACGAACTCGTCGCCGCCGAACCGGCAGACCACGTCCTGTTCGCGGAACCGCTCGCGGATCAGCCCGGCGACACCCTTGAGCACGGCGTCGCCCTGGGCGTGACCGCAGGCGTCGTTGACCGCCTTGAAGTGGTCGAGGTCTACCACCACCAGCGTCAGGTCGCGGCCGTAGCGCCGGGCACGCCGGAACTCCTCGACCAGTTTGCGATCCAGGTAACGCCGGTTGTAGAGCGCCGTGAGCGGGTCGATGACCGATTGCCGCTCCACCTCCTCGAACAACTCGCGGTGATCGATGGCCAGCGCCACGTTCTGCGAGATGGAGGTCATCACCGACACGATGGCGTCCCGCGCGCGGGGGGAGGCCTCCAGCCGCTCGCCGTCCGCCCGCGCCAGCGTGGCGGCCAGCACCCCCACCACCTCGCCGCGGCTCCGCAGGGGGAAGAAGAGTTGGTTGGCCTGCCAGATCGCCTCTTTCTTGCCGGAGGCCGCGCGCGCCAGGTCGCTGGCGCCGTCGAGTTGGTAGGAGGTGTCGGCGCGGCCGGTGGAACTGGCGCGGGAGACGAGGCGCCCCTCACGAATGAAGTAGAAGGTGACCCGCTCGAAGCCGAAGCCCGACGGGCTGGCCAGGTGGCGGGCGGCGACGTTGAGAATCTCCTCGGCGCTGCCGGCGCCAAGGATTTCGGTGGTCATTCTCGGCACGCTCTCGAGTTTCTCGGTCAGAGCGAGGATGGCGTTGTTGGCCGTGGTGAGGTCCATGTGGAGGCGATCGGTCTCGCGCTCGCGTTCGCGCTGCGAGGAGACGTCGCGCACCGAGCCGATGTCCAGGGGCCTCCCGCGCCACCGGATGCGCCGCACGGCGAGTTCCAGTTCCCTGGTTTCTCCCCAGCGGGTAAGCGCCCGGAGGTGGTAACGCTCCGGGTTGGGCTTCACCCGCCGGCGCGCGCGGCGGTCGATCTTCTTGTGCTCGCCCTCGGACAACAGGTCGTGGGAGGTGAGGCCGGTGGCGTCCATCTCCGCGACCGTGTAGCCGAAGAGGAGTTCCCAACTCTGGTTCACCAGAACGAACCGGTGGGTGGCCGGATCGAGCACGTACTGGGCGTCGGAGGAGAGTTCGAAGAGCGTCTGGAAGAGCGTGATGTCGGGCGCGGCCAGCGGCGGCTCGCCCGCTCCGGCGGCGGGTTCGGCGCCGGCGTCCGGAAGGTCCGCGGCGCGGGCCTCGTCGGCGGCCGCGGGTGGCGCCGCGACGATCCCGCTTTCCGCGGCTGGGGCGGCGGGCCGGTCGCTGACGCTCGCGGCTCCTGGGCGCGGGGCGGCGGGTTCGGCTGTGCTCCGGTCTGGGGGCATCGGGTCCGGGGGCCACGCCACGCCGGGGCGAGGCGGAGCGGATCGGGTGGGATCAGAGGATCTTGACGGCCAGGAAGGTCACGTCGTCGTCGACGGGTTTGCCCTCGGTCCAGCGCATCACTTCTTCGTACAACTTTTTGACCAATTCCTCCGGGTCGGTCCGGGCGTGGCGGCGGCAGGTCTCCAGCAGCCGGAAGAGTTCAAACTCCTGGCCGGCGGGGTTCTTGGCCTCGACCACGCCGTCGGTATATTGCAGGAAAGTCTGGCCGCGCGCGAGTTGCAGTTCGTGCTCGACCGTGCCCTTGATCCACATCGTGGTTTTCACCAGGCCGACGGCCATGCCGTCGACGGTGTAGTCTTTCACGGGGTTGGGTTGCGACGGGTCCACCACGATCAACGGGTTGTGGCCGGCGCGCACCCACTTCAGTTTGAGCGTCTTGAGGTCCAGCACGCCGTAGAAGAGGGTGACGAACATGTTCGACACCGTTTCCGGCTGGATGTCGTCGTTGGCCACGGCCAGGGCCTTGAGGGGCGAAGGCTCGCTCTCGGCGCGGATGGCGATGGCCTTTTTGGCGAGCGACATCACCAGGGCGGCCTCCAGGCCGTGGCCGGAGACGTCGGCCACCAGGAAGCCCCACTGGGTTTCAGACACCTTGATGAAGTCGTAGAAGTCGCCCGAGACCTGTTCCTGCGGGATATAGAGCGGCGCGATGAGCAGCCCCGGGACCTTGGGGGTCTTGGGGATCATCTTCTGCTGGATGATCTTGGCGCGGTTCAGTTCCTTCTCGGCCTTGTCGCCCATGGCGGCGGCGCCCTCGAGTTTGGCGATCTTGTCGGCCACGCTCTGCGTCTTGCCGGTCTTGTTGTACAGTTCCTCCACCGAGCCGGCCGGCTGGCCGCTCTTGTAGGCGTTGCACTCGCGCTCGAAATGGCGTCGGAGGAGGGAAACCGTCTCGTCGTCGATGGCGTCCAGCGAGATGATGCCCACGCTCACGCACCCCTCGCGGCAGTAGGGGCAGATCCAGTTCCCCCAGCGGTCGGCGCCGCGCCAGACCGGGTCCTCGACCAGGCGGCGGGCGATCTCCTCCTTCTCCGAATCGACCTTGAAGAGCGCCGTCATCTCCTCCACCGTCCGCTCCTTGCCGCGCCCGCCCGCGAAGTCGGGGCAGATCTCCAGGTGGGCGACGGTGTCGGCCAGCCGCTCCTTGAGCGTGTACTCGCCACCGGGCTTGTGGGCCATGGTCGCCTGGGCGCAGTAGGGGCAGTACCAGGAGCCTTCGGCGTCGAAGAACTGCCAGTTGTGGCGCTTGAGCACGCGGTCTTTCACCGTGGCGAGGAAGCGGGCGCGGGCCTCGGCCGCCTTCTGCCCGTCCTCGGCGCGCGCCACGACGGTGTCGGCCGGCTGGGCGGCGCCCTTGCCCTTTCCGAACGCCGCGCACTTGCGCAGATGCTCCTTGATGGTCACCGCCAGTTGGGCGGCGTTGACCTGGTCCCCCGCGATGCCCGTGGTCACCGGCGCCACGCAGTAGGGGCACCACCAGTTCATCCGCGGGTCGATCACCTGCCACGCCCGCTCGCCCTGCAACTGCTTCTTCACGAACAGATCGAACTCAATGGTGTTCGCCAACCGGCGCATCGCGGGCGCGTCCTGCGGCACCCCCTGCCCGCCGCGATAGGCCGTGCAGAACCGCCCCACGTGCCCGACCACCGCCAGTTCCTGGCGCTGCTCCATGCCGGCGTCGGACTTGAGCGGGGGGACGGGACTCTGGCAGTAGGGGCAGAGCCAGTGATCGTTCGACAGGAAAACCTGGAAAGCCTGGTCGTGGTCCAGGGCATCGTTGATGAACTGACGGAACTCCTGCTCGTTCATCGGCAACAGCGGGCGCCTCTCGCCCGGTTTTCGCCCCGCCTCGACTTCCCGCGCCGACGATGCCACGCTTGCCGCGGTCAGGCGGACCGCGAAACCCCGAACACCGCCAGTATAGGGCTGACCGGGCGATTGTCAATTTTGCGCGGGAGCGTACGGGAGCGGGAGCGTAGCGTCGGGTGCGCGCCGCCTCGAACGCGTCGCTTCGGTCGTGGTACACTTCTTCTGACGTCACCGGCCCGACGAGCCGCCCCGGCCGCGGCGGGTGAGCGATGCACGACCTTCCCTGGTACCACGCCGGCCTCCGTTTCTCCTGCGCCAGGTGCGGCCACTGCTGCACCGGAGAGCCGGGCAACGTCTGGCTGGCGCGGGAAGAGATCGGCCCGCTGGCCGCGCACCTGGGGCTGGCGCGCGAGGAGTTCCTCTCGCGCCACACCCGGGTGGTCGAGCACAAGGTGTCGCTGGTGGAGTCAGCCTCGGGCGACTGCATGTTCTACGACCGCGCGCGCGGTTGCACGGTGCACGATCTCAAGCCGCTGCAGTGCCGGGTCTTCCCTTTCTGGCCCCACTACACCCAGTCGGAGTTCCACTGGGGGAAACTGCGCCACTCCTGCCGGGGGGTGAACAGCGGCCGGCGTTGGAGCGCCGAGGAGATCACGCGCCTCGCCAATTCGTATGACCTTGGGGCGGCGCGCTACCGGGCGGCCGAGGTGGTGCGCGCATGAACCGCTACCGCCCGTACACCCGGTAGTCGATCTCCGGGAAGATCGAGTCCCCTCGCTCCCACTCGGCCAGCGCGCCCTCGTACACCACCGGCGAGCGCGCGGCGGCGGCCGCCTTCCGTTTCGCGGCCTCAGCGTCCGCGTCCGCGTCCACCCCCGCGGCGTTCGCGGTGGCGGGCGCTTCGGGGTCGGCGCCGGGGCGGAGGTTGCCGGACAGGAGCGCGCGTTCGAGGCGCAGGAAGCGATCCACGTGGGTCTTGAAACGCTTGTGGGCGTAGGGGACGGTGGTCTCGTTGGCCATGATGAAGGCCCAGTCGCTGGACTGCGCCAGCAGCACTTCGCGGGCGCACTGGTTCAGCGCGCGCCGCTCCAGGGGCGTCGGCGCCGTGTAGCGCCGGGCGAGGGCCACCATGCGCCGCTCGACCTCGTGCTGGTGGGGGTAGATCCAGTCGTTGGTGCGATTGAGCCAGACGGTGTGGTAGCCGCGATCTCCCCAGGTGGAAGCGCAGGGGGTCTGGTTCTGCACGTCGACGCCCAGGTCGAGGAAGTCGCCCGGCGAGACCAGCCGGAGATCGCCGTGGTGGGTCACGGCCCGGGCGATGACGAAGCGGAGGAAGTCCGGCCCCTCGAACCACCAGTGGCCGAAGAGTTCGGTGTCATAGGGGGAAACCACGATGGGAGGCTGGCCGAAGCGCGCGGCCAGTTCAGCGATGCCGCGGGAGCGCTCCAGGCAGAAGTGGGTGGCGTGGGTGGCGGCCGTGGCGCGGGCGGCGGTGGGGTCGTACGCCTCCTTGTGGTGCAGTTCGACGGGGCCGGTGACGCGGTGATATTTGACGCCGATGTTGCGCCGGACGCCGTCGGCGTGCAGGAAGGGGCGAATGTGGTCGTAGGGGGCGTCGTAGCCCAGGTCGCGGTAAAACTCCCGGTACAAGGGGTGCCCTGGGTAGCCCGACTCGCTCGACCAGACCTGCCGGCCGCTCTCGGTGTCGCGGGCGAAGGCGCAGACGCCGCTGGGCGTCCGCACCGGCGCGTGAATGCCGAACTTGGGGAACCGGTCGCCGAACAGGATGCCGTGGGAATCGAGAACGAAGTACCGGATGCCGTGCTCCGCCAGCAACCGGTCGAGGCCGGGGAAGTAGCCGCACTCCGGCAGCCAGATGCCGGGCGGGGTGGCGTTGAAGTGGCGGGCGTAATTGCGCGCGGCCACCTCCACCTGGGCGCGAAGCGCCGACTCCTCGCGGATGAAGGGCAGGAACCCGTGGGTGGCCGCGCTGGTGATGATCTCGGCGTGGCCGGAATCCCGCAGGTCGCGGAAGGCTCCCACCAGATCGCCGCCGCAGGTCTCGAAAAACCGGCTCGCGCCGTGGAAGCGCTCCCGGTACATCGCGGCCGCGGCCGAAAAGGGCGTGCCGGCCACCCGCTCGGCCTCCCGCTCCGCCAACTCCACCAGCCGCGCCAGGTGGCGCGCGTAGCGCGCTCGCAGCAGATCGTCGCGCAGCATCTCGCACACCGGCGGCGTCAGCGAAAAGGTCACCTTGAACACCAAGCCCTCGGCCCGCAGCCCGCGCAGCGCGTCGAGAATCGGAATATAACATTCCGTCATCGCCTCATAGAGCCAGTCCTCCTCCAGGAAGTCCTCGTATTCCGGGTGTTTCACGAACGGCAGATGGGTGTGCAACACCAGCGCGAGGTAGCCGAGGCTCACGGCGCACCTTCTAACAGCCCGGTCAACCAGAGGCCGCGCGTTTCACCGGCGAGAAACCGGCGCGGCTCGCCGGGCGGCGCAGCCACACCCCGCTCCACGGCCGCCGCTCCCGCGCGCTGAACGGACGGCGCGGACTGGACAGGCTGGACACCCACGGCCGCCGCCACGCGCCCGACCGCACCAGTGAGCGCACGCCGCTCGCCAGCAGCCAACGCGAGCCAAAGGTGGTCTCGGCCAGGGCGTAGATCTCGGGGCCGAGCACTTCCACGTAGGGAATGCCCTCGGCGTCACCCCAGCCGAACTGCAACTGCCCCTGCTCAAAGGCGGCCGTGATCTCCGGAGGCATCTGTTCCAGATACTCCGCCACCATCTCGCGTGAAATGGGCACTTCCACCCACTCCATGCCCTCGCCGCCGCCACCGCCCGCCGGCGCCCACTCGAAGAAGCGCGGCGTCTCGCCGGCCGCGCCCTCCACCCAGCGGTAGGGCCGGGCCCCTTCCGGCGCGAACCCGTCGGCGGTCGGAACAACCCGGGAGGCGGGGGCGTCTTCCAACCACATCTCCGGCGCGCCGATCTCCCCGCCTGGAGCGAGCCATCCGCCGGGCGTCGCCGCCGGGGTCTGAGCGACATCGCGGCCCGCGTCGGCGCCCCACCACCCGGCCGCGGGCGCGGGCGCCGCCGGGCCCGTGCCTTCCATGAACGCCGGCGGCGGGAGGGCGGGGCGGTCGAACCGCGGCGCGCGCGGGATTTCGGCCAGGCGGCCGAAAAAGTCGGGCACCACCGCTTCGGGCGGGGGAATGGGGCCGATGAAAGCGTCGCCCACCAACCGGCGGACGTGGCGCGACTCCGCGGGCGTGGGAGGGTGGACGGCGTCGGCCAAGCCCGAGACCGAGGCGTTGGGCGACAACACCGCCTCGCTCGACATGAGGCTATGCCACGCACCGCCGGTGTCGAAGCCGATCTCCGCGCGGAACCGGGTGAAGGGGGTCGCCGGGTAGTAACCGCTCGTCTGGGCCGGGTGGATGTCGTGATCCGTGAAGACGCCGAAGGTGAGGTTGTGCACTCGCAGCCTCAGCGCCCCGCCACCGTGAAAGACCTCGGGATGCGCCTGCCGCGCGGCGCGGCTGCCCTCGCCGTCGAGCGCCCAGTAGCAGAAGAGCGTGTAGGGGTCCTGCGCCATCAGGTGCAGTTCGTCGTGCCCGTAAGACTCCGGCAGGTCGGGGCCCCAGTCGATATACATTTCCCCCGGCTGCGCCGGCGGCGGGGCGGGTCGCGGGGCGCCGGGCGCCGGTGCGCCGCTTTGGGGTTCCGGCGCGGCCGGGGAAACAGCAGCGCCGGGCGCGCCGGCCTGGGGCGCGACGGACAGATCGTGCGCCGGCTCCGGGGCCGCGGGAGCGGGAGAGGTCGGGCGGCGCGACGTTCGCGGATCGCTTCCCGGCTTGGCGGCGTCTCGTGAAGAGAAGGGCATGGAGATCGAGCGCCCCCTGGGATGGCGGCGGCCGGTTCGATCCGCCGATCGCCACGCGAGCGTCAGAGGATAGCGGAAGGCAGCGGCAATGCAACGGTTTCATCCGAACCGCCGGCCGGGCATCCGATCTTGAGACGGCCGAAGGGCTATCCCGCGTTCTTCGCGCCGCGCTTGCGCGTTGGCGGAGGGCCATAATGCACCGAAGAGATCGACTGGGGTGAGATCAGCACCGTGCCCCCGACGTCGTTGAACGTGACCACGACGTCGGCCGAAACGAACACTTCGGGGGACGGGCGCCGCGCCGACCAGTCGGGCTACCCGACGGGCAATTATGTCCTCTTTCCGTTCTTCCGCGCGTTCTGCTTTTTGCGTTGCCCGCCGGTATGAATGGAGGAGATGGCCGTCGTTGGGACCAGTACCGTGCCGCCTTCGGCGTTGAACGTGACCAAGATCTCCGCCGATACCCAGACCTCCGGCGACGGGCAAGCGATCTTCTCCCCGCTGTGAAGCGACAGCACCACGCTGCGGAACGGGCGCTGTTGAAACACTCGCTTGATGATGTCAACGTTCATTGTGCCGTCTCCTTCGCTACCCGCGATTGTACCACGAACCGGCGCGCGGGACGCGTACGGTGGTTCCTCGCGCTGTTCCGTCACTTCAGCCTTCACCCTTTCACCCGACGCCGCCCCCCTTCCCCGCCCGCGAAGGCTGGGCGAAAAGGTTCGCCGCCAGATAGTCGCGATTCATGCGCGCGATGAAGTCCGTGCTGATCTCCTTGGGGCAGACGGCTTCGCACTCGCGGTAGTTCGTGCAGCCGCCGAAGCCTTCAGCGTCCATCTGCGCCACCATGCGGCGGGCGCGCTCGTGCTACCTGTTCGGATGAGCCGTTACCAAGCGAGGGGGCGATGTTCCGATCTGAATCCACACCGTGAGGATGCACGGGTTCTTTCCGTCGGGTGTGACAATCTCGCACTCGACCGTGTATTTCCGACCGAACTCTGTGTCTTCTACATCTGTCACCGGGTGAGAAGCGCCGTGGGCGCGCAGCGCAGCGGCGAATTCGTGCCAGCCAGTGAGCGAGAAACCCCGCTTGACGAAGAAACTCGCCTTGGACGCCCCATCCTTGTGCGCGGTGTTGAGCAGGTAGGCTGTGACTTTCTGCTCATCAACCACAAGGCTTGCTGCTTGGGGTAGAGGGGTGGTCATTCAGCGGGCAGCAATTCCAGGTCAAGGGCTGCCAACGTGAGCACCGAGGGGCGTTTGCGTCCTTCGATGAACTCCACTTCGTATCCGGCGCCGCCTTCATACACATGCACGATCGTGCCGGCTGCCCCGGTTTTGATGCCCCGAACGGACCGACGAAGACGCACGCGGGCGTGCTCGGGAAGCGGTTCGGCCTTGGCGCAGCGGGGTGTGATGGTGGGCATGGCGGTCACACGCCGAAGCATATCACTCGCGATGAATCGATCTATCACTGTTGCGGCGTCCTTTGCAAGAGCGCGCTCGATCACGTCCGCGTCACTGCGGGCCTTGGAGGATGCTTCGGCAAGGTCGGCGATGGCCGACTCTTCGGCGGGTTTCAGACGGACGATTTCCAGGTCGGCGAGATCTGCCACTTCAAGTTCAGGGATGCTCGAGCCGTACGCCAGCGACTTGACGACAGGACGACCGAGCGCCGGGTGACACATGGCAGTCACGAGATAGCCCGGCTCGATTTTGGCATCTTTGCGGGGCTTGATGCGCATCACGTGGTCGGAGATGACGTGACCTTCGAGGTCTTTTCCTGCGAGGATCGCCGAGCCAATGATTCCGTAGGTTTGGCCCGAGCGGGCCACGAGGATCCAGCCCGATTCAACGCGCCCCCGGTACGCGTCACCGAAGTCTCCATCGGCGATCCGCTTCGAGAGGTCAGGATTGACTTCCGTAAGGTCGGCGCTGTCAAGCAGCCAGACGCCGTCGGCGGCGGGGATGCGGCGAAACCGCTTGGGGAGCCACACGTCGTACCCCGCCTCCGCGATTGTTATAAACCCCTCGCCGCGCTTGGCGAGGTGGCGGCGGATGGTGGCGACGCCGGGGTTGTGCACGGACGCATCGAACCGGCGGCGTCCGCTCAAGAACGCGCGGGACGCCTTGACGGAGAAGCCCTGCTCACCCCGGTCGGTGATCTTCAGTGGTTCCAGCGCCTTCTCGAACCGTGCTTCGGCCTCCAGCGTCAGGCGGTGTCCTTCGTTGCGAAGTTCGAGGATGCGAGCGACGCGGCGCGAAAAATCGGCGGCGGTGGCGTCGTCCACCGTGGGGATGGGGAGGGCGTCGAGGTGGGAGGTTTCGAGGTGCTTGATGATGTGGCCGTACTGCGCCCCCGTCGCCATGGCACGGACCTGTGGCGTGTGGAGATAGGCGTAGAGCCAGCCCTTGTCTTTCTCGTCGATGGGCTCGACGCGCAGAAGGTCGTGCGAGATCAGCATATTCTCGTGTGGCGCGTACGCGAGTGTCGGGCGACCGACCGATCCCGAGCAAGTCACGAGAATCATGCCCGGTTGAACGAAACGGCTCTCCGCATCGTCGGTGCGGGCAAGCGCGAGCCACTTACGAGGGATCGGGCGTACGGCATAGACCTGCGTCGCGGCGAGGAAGGGCGTCCCGTAATCGCGGCTAACCTGGATCCCCTTGAGGCGGCCCGGCATCCAGACCTTCGCCAGTTCGCCTATACGCACCCAGCCGCTCTGCTTGCCCTCGATGGCGACGCGGATGCCGAAACCGGAGGACAGGTACGTCTCGGCCTCCATGCGCCGATCTCCAACAAAGAAGATCGACGAACGCAGAGAGGCGCACTTGAGCGTGTGCCACGGCCACACCTCTCTAGGCTGCGGTGGGGGCGCGACTAGTCTTGCTCGGAGAGCCATCGGCGGAACTCCTGAGCAATCTGAAGAGTGTTGTCGTCGAGAACCTTCCGCCGCGTCGTCTGCTCGCGGTAGACGGGCGTGTCGTCGTGCCACTCCTTGACCTGCTCCTTGACCTCTTCGACCTTCTCGTTGCCTTTGTCGTCGCGGACGTACGTCGTGTTGCCCCGCTTGTCGTGCCCGACGTGGTTGGCTATCGCCATAAACACCGGGTAGTCGTTCATCTTGCCCGCCGCCTGCTCAACCGCGATCAGGTTCTCCGCCTTGCGCTCCAGCACCAGGACACTGGTCTGGATGCTCACGAAGGGTTGGAAGGTGTCGGCATGCAGGTCGATGCTCGCCAAGACCCGCGTGTTACGCAGAATCCACTCGCGGACGTAGCCCAGACCCGGCGAGCCGAGAATTCCGTCGGGTAGCACGATCGCCGCGCGGCCCGTGCCAGGCTTCAAAAACTTAATGCAACGCTCGATAAACAAAATTTCCGGCGGCTGGGACTTATGCACCGGGCCGGTCTTGTTCCAGCGGTCGGTGGATTTGTCGTAGGACCACGAATGGCCCAGGTCGTACTGCTCAAGGATGGCCGGGTCGGTCACGGGGATTTTCGAGCCGAAGGGCGGATTGGTGAACAGGAGATCGACGTTGCCCATCAGATCCCGCTCGCGCAGCTTGGCTTCCCACACGGCGGACGCTTCCAGCGAGTTGGCTTGATACAGGCCGCCCTCGCCGTCGTTGTTCATCACCATGTTCATCTTCGTGGCCTTCACCAACTCGGGGTTGAAGTCCATACCGACGATCAACTGCTCGGCAAACTTCTTGATGCGGTCCTTGGCGGCCTTTTCCACCCGCTCGACCTTGTTGCCCCACTTGACTATTTCCGCCACGCGGATTTTCTCGATCACGTGGTTCATGGCGGTGATGAGAAAGCCTCCCGTGCCGCAGGCGGGATCGAGTACCAGTTGCTTCTCGCCCGGATCGAGCATGGCCACGGCCATACGGCAGATGTTGCGCGGCGTGAAGAACTCGCCCCGGTCGCCCCGGAGGTTGGCACCGACGATCTCCTCGTAGGCCCGGCCCTTCACGTCGATGTCGCTTTCCAAAAGAGAGTACATCTGGAGTTGCGTGACCAAGTACGCCAGCACCACGGGCTTGAGATCGATCCCCTTGGACTCTCTGAAGATGGTCGGATAGTCGTCCTTCACTTGCGTGAACAGGGCTTCAAGGCGCTTCTGGACCTTGAGCGGGCCGTTGACGCCGTGGCGCTCGTTGGCGGTGGTGAAGAACTCCACCTCATCGTTGTGGCGCTCGTCGTGGATCTTGCAGAAGATGAGTTTAAGCAGTTCCCAGAACGCTTGGGGCTTCTGGAGGCCCTGGTTGCCTGCGATGTAGTTGTGGCACCGGCGGAACGCGAACAAGAGGGCGTCGGACGTGGCAGGTTTGAGTTTATCAAAACGGGGACGTTCAGCCTCTTCCTCGCCCCGGCCATACTCGGGCAGATCAGGCACTTCTTCGGTGGCGACCTTGCCCACCTTGACAATGCGGCGGTAACAGAACCGCTCCACGCCGTTGGTCCACATTCCGTACTCAACGTTCGGGCAAGCGGCCGTGTAGCTCTGCAACTGCTCCACGCCGTCCTTCTTGTCTGCCGCCTTGACCGTCGGGGCCTTGCACTCGACGATAATCCGTGCATGTTCCTGTTCGTGCGCGGTCAGCGGCGGGAAGACGACCAGATCGGCCCGAGGTTTGCGCGTCCCGACCTGGACGGTGAACTCGACCTCAATGTCAGCCTTGGCGTAGCGATACTCGCGCACCAGCGACTTGGCGATTTCCTGCCGGACGTACTCTTCTGGCGTCTCGGGTCGCTGGGTTTCGCCATCGATGAAGTCGAGCACCTTCCCCTGCTGAACGATGATGGCGGTCACCTTTTTATCCGCGAGGCGTGCAGCAGATGCCGAAGTGTTCATTGCAACCAGATCTTGACTGTTTGGCGAGAGTCGCGTTGCCACCGAACGAACGGGCTTCGATCTCGTCGAACTGTTACCTTGTCTGCCAATGGAAGATCCTACCACCATCCCGCCTCCGAGCCAATGACCTTTGCAACAACTTCAGCCCTGCGGATCTTGCGCACCGCCCGAACGTCCGGCGAATCGGTGTTCCCCACTTCTTGTCACCTCAGCCTTCAGCGTCTCACCCGACGCCGCCCCCCTTCCCCGCCCGCGAAGGCTGGGCGAAGAGGTTCGCCGCCAGGTAGTCGCGATTCATACGCGCGATGAAGTCCGTGCTGATCTCCTTGGGGCAGACGGCTTCGCACTCGCGGTAGTTGGTGCAGCCGCCGAAGCCTTCAGCGTCCATCTGCGCCACCATGCGGCGGGCGCGTTCGTACCGTTCCGGCTGGCCCTGGGGCAGCAGGCCAAGATGCGACACCTTGGCGGAGGTGAAGAGCATGGCCGCCGCGTTCGGGCAGGCGGCCACGCAGGCGCCGCAGCCGATGCACTGGGCGGCGTCCATGGACTGGTCGGCGACCTCCTTGGGAATGGGGATGGCGTTGCCATCCGGCGCGGAGCCGGTGTGAACGCTGATGAAGCCGCCCGCGTGCATGATGCGATCGAACGCGGTGCGGTCGACGGCCAGGTCTTTGTTCAGCGGGAACGCGGCGGCGCGCCAGGGTTCCAGGTAGAGCACGTCGCCGTCGTTGAAGTGGCGCATGTGCACCTGGCAGAGCGTCACCCCCGGCAACGGCCCGTGGGCGACGCCGTTCACCATGAAGCCGCACATGCCGCAGATGCCCTCGCGGCAGTCGTGGTCGAACGCCACCGGGTCGTCACCCGACAGGATGAGGCGCTCATTGAGCACGTCGAGCATTTCGAGGAACGACATGTCGGGGTTCACGTCGTCCATCTCGTAGGGAACCATGTGCCCCGGCGCATGCCGGTCCCGCTGGCGCCAGATGTGGAGGGTCAGGTGCATAGCAGTTGTCAGTTGTCAGTTGTCAGTTGTCAGTTG
>JACQVU010000396.1 GCA_016209585.1 Planctomycetota bacterium | reverse complement strand
GGTGGCCGCGCCGCCTGCGGCCACGGGGGCGGCGGGGGTCTCGGGAAGGGCCGGGGCCGCCGGCGACTGGGGGGCCGCCACCGCCACGGGGGCGGGCAGCACGGTGAGGCCGCCGTCGCAGGCCGCGGTCGCCCATGCGAGCGCCAGGGCCGCCGACGCCAGGGCGGCGCGAACGCCCAGCGCCCAAATCGACCACCGCTGGCCCGCGCCCGTGGCCGGCGCGCCCGTCCGGGCGCCGTTGGATGCGTTGTTGGCGTTCGCGGTCATGGCCCACCTCGTCGTCTCATCCCCTTGGCGGCCTCGCTCCACCTCGACGCCGCCCTCAACGTCGATGGTAGGCGCGCCGGGGCTTCGCGCGAGCCAATCGCGCCAGGAAAGAGCGTGAAAAGTTGCACATCCTCCGCCGGGCTTGTGCGGTTCACGGAGCGAGGTTGGCTGCGTTCACGGCAACACCGCGTTCCCGCCCGCGTGCAACGCCCATGGCGGTTCCGCTTGTGGGCGTTTCGTGCCGCCCCCGCTGAGTAAGGCGTCACCGCCCGCGGAAAGCCGCCGCGCCCCGCTTCCCGCGCCGCGCGGGGCGGGCCACAGTCTATAATGAGTGTGAACGGGCCGCGCCGAAGCGGCCCCATCGCCACGCCATGCCGCGCTCGCCGCTCATCTACCACCCCATCCAGCGCGAGTCGTTCCTCGCGGCGCTGAACGCCCGTCTGGCCGCGCGCGACGAGCCGGGGGCGCTGGCGCTCATCGGCGAGAACCCGTTGGCGCTGTTCGAGTTCATCCACCTGGAGCCGGTGCTGGGCTGGTACCTCACTGGCCAGCAGCGCGCGCTCTCCGTGATGACCGCGTTGTATACCTTGTTCACCAGGTGGCGGGAGGAGTTCACGGCCGATGGCCCGCGGGAGGCGCTGGTGAGCGGGGCGCTCGACGCCCAGGTGCGCTACCTCACCTACTTCCTGCCCCTGGTGGCGAAGTGCGGACCGGAGCCGCGCGCCCGCGCCCGCGACGCCCACGAGCGGCTGGTGCGCGCCGACGCCCTCATCGGCGCGCGCGAGTTCGACGAGGCCGGGGCCGAGTTGTCTCGCGCGCTCGAAGGCTTCCGCGCCGCCGAGGACCTCTTCTTCATGGGCCACACCGCCGCCGAATGGGGGCGGGCGTTGCTGCTGCGGCCCGCTCCAGCCCCGGCGGAGGCCGCGGAGAAACTGGCCTTCGCCGTGACCGTGGCGCGCGAACTGGGTGACCTCGCCCACCTGGGCATCCGCCGGCTGCGGCTGGCGGAGGCGCGGAGCGACCTATCCGACCCCGCGGCCGGCGCGGAGTTGGACGAGGCCGCGGGCGCGCTGGAGGCCATTGGCGACTACGCCAACATGGCCATCGCCTACCTGGCGCGGGCCGAGTTGCACCTCGCCGGGGGCGATCTGAACGACGCGCTGCGCTGCGCGCGGGTCGGCGCGCGGACCGCCGCGACCATCCGCGACGAGACCATCCTGGCTGACGCCGCCCGCCTCGAAGCGGCGGCGCAGGCTCGCCTCGGCTGAGCCGGATATTCCGCTTTCCGCAACCGGCGTCTCCACCATAGGGTATCGGGAGACGCGGATCGCCCTCGCCCCGGCCCTCCCCGGCGTCGGGACGCCGGGAGGTGGGCGCCGCGATCCCGGGAGCGCATGCCGGATGCTGGCCGCCGCCTTCGCCCATCTTCGCCGCCTGTTCGCCGTCTACACGCCCCGCCGGCTCTACAACCTGGCGATGGCGGAGATCGCGATGCGGTGTAGGTGGTCGCGGCTGCCCTATCGGCCGGCGAAGATCACCATCGAGCCGGGGAACGTCTGCAACCTGGCCTGCCCGCTCTGCCCCACGGGCCAGGCCGACAACCCCTCGCCCAAGGGGATGCTGACGTTCGAGAACTTCCAGCGCATCCTGGACCAGGCGTGGCGCGACGCCGTGCTCGTGCGGCTCTACAACTGGGGCGAGCCGCTGCTCAACAAGGACCTCATGAAGATGCTGGCCTACGCCGGCGCGAAACGGGTGGAGGTGCGTCTCTCGCTCAACCTCAACATCCTGAAGCCCGGCCAGGCCGACGAGATCATGCGCCACCGCATCGAGAAGGTCTTCGTCTCCTGCGACGGCACCACGCAGGAGACCTACGAACGCTACCGCGTGGGCGGGAAGATCGACAAGGTGTTCGAGAACATGCGTGAACTGGCCGCCGCGAAGAAGCGGCGGCGCAACCACACCGCCAAGGTGATCTGGCTGTTCCACATCTTCCGCCACAACCAGCACCAGGTGGAGGAGGCGCGGCGGATGGCGCGGGACCTCGGCGTGATCCTGCGCGTGCAACTGGCGCGGACCGACATGGGGCGCGAGATTTTCGAGACCGCCGACCAGGCCAAGGAGCGTGACGGCCACTGGCTGCCGACCGTCGCCGACTACAACATCTTCGCGCCGCAAAACGCGCCGCGCTCCGACCCCCCCTGCAAGTCGCCGTGGCGCGAAACGGTGTTCAACTGGGACGGCGGCGTGCTGCCCTGCTGTTCGGTGCCCGACTCGCGGTTCGCCTTGGGCAACGCGGTCAACGGCTCCTTCAACGACGTCTGGAACGGCGAAAAGTATCAGCACGCCCGCCGCGAGATCCTGGGCCAGACGGACAATTGCAAGGGCGTCTGCCACGCCTGCCGCCTGAGCGGCTACCGGTTCGCGCTGTAGACTGGCCACAAAAAGCACAAGAAACACAAACTCCGTTCTTGTGGCTTCTGTCTTGTGGCCAAAAGCGTGGATGCGTTTTTTCTCGGATTTCTGGAAATTCCCGGCCCCGGCTTTCGACTCCAGGGCGGACACGGAGAGCGACCGTGCGCCGCCTCCCACCGGAGCCACCCATGCGACCCTCCACCAAATTCACGACGTTGGCCTTGCTGACCGTGGTCACGGGCGCCTGTGACGGCACGGCCGGGCCGCACGCCGCGCTGGGCGCGTCAGCCGCCGGAACGGTCGCATGGGAGCCGGCCGCCCCCGTGACGACCGTGGTCACCACGACCACGTTCAGCCCCGTTCCGGGCGCGGCGCCAGTGGCGGAGCGCCGCGAGGCCTGGCTGCGGGTCGATGACCTCGCCAGCGACCGCGGCTCCTACGTGCCCGGCGAGCGGGCGCTCCTGGCGTTCACCGTCTGCAACCAGGGCCTCACCACGGCGCGCGACGCCCGCGCCCGCGTGTGGCTGTCGTACGACACGCTGGCTGACCCGTTCGATCTGCCACTCGGTGAGATGCGGCTCTTGACGCTGCGGGCCGGGGAGACGAGCGAGGTGACCGGCCTGGAGGTGGAATTGCCCGACCGCTCGTACTGGATCGGCCCCGGGGTCTTCTTTTTCGTGGTCGAGACCGACGTTGACTGCGACTGCGGCCCGCCGCACCTGGACGAAGCCGCGATTCCCTTCGCGCTGACCTACGACCTTTTGCTGACGGTGCGCAACCGCATGGACCACGCCATCGTGATCACGCCCGACTACCAGTGGTGGGACGAGGCGCTGGGCCTCTCCCGCAAACGCTGGGAGGAGGGGTGGGAGGTGACGGTGCCGGCCCACGAGACCCGCGTCATCGATCTCCGGGACATCTTCGAGCAGCGCGCCGCCTTCGCCCTCTCCTGCCCGTGCGGCGGCGGTGAGGAGTGGTTCGAGGTGGACGCTTCTTCCGCCGGCGCGGCGACCTGGTGGCACGAGTAGGGCGTGGGTCGGGGGCCTTTGCAGGTGTCAGTTGTCGGTCATCAGTGGTCAGTGGTCGCCGCCGCGGCGCGAAGTCATCCCGCGTGACGCCGCGGCTCGCTCATACAGGAACTCCGGGGCGAAATCGGCGCCGGTGTTCCACGTCACGGTGTTGAGTTCACGGTCGAACCGCATGGTCCGAAACCGCGCGACATCTTTCAGAGGTTCAAAGACCTCGCCCCAGAGTTCGTCGCGGAGGTCGAGGTCCGCCTCGACGCCGTCCGTGAAGACGACATGTATCACATGGTCGCGCACATGCCATGCGTCGGCCAGAGTTGGAACGGGCATGGTCACTCCTTGGGGTCAAGGAGGGGAAGGGGACGGTGGGCCCGGGCGAGGTTCCAGAGGGGGAGCAACTGCCCCCGATGAACATCATAGTTGGGGGCCGGCATCTCACCCTCGCCCCCGACCCCGGGGCGCTTACTTCCGGCTCTCGCGCACGGCGCTCTGAATCTGGAGGCCGAAGGAGGCCGAGCCGGAGAGCGGGCCGAGCAGGCGGTTCAGGAAGTCCAGCGAGGTGGCCAGGCCGGTGCGCGGGATATAGATCACGTCGCCGGGGCGGACGGTCATGTTCTGCGTCATGTCGCCCTCCAGCAGGAGATCGGCCCGCACGTTGTAGACTTCGGGCGGGCCGGGCGCGTGGTTGCGCACCAGCACCACCTTGGCGAGGTCGGAATCAAAGGTGTCGATGGTGGCCAAGGCGGTGGCGCGCAACACGTCCATCTGCTCTTCCATCGGGAAAAAGCCCTGCTTCCCCACCTGGCCGAAAATATAGAACCCGCGCCCGGAGACGACCGGCACGTAGAGTTCGTCGCCGGCGAACAGCACGGGCGACACCAGCGCGGCGTCGCCGAACAACGTGTTCTGGATGTCGATCAACTCCTCCGAGCCGTCGGTTCGCAGGATGCGCACCGACTGGAGGTTGGCGCCGGCGGTGACGCCGTCCGCCGCCGAGAGGGCGCGCGACACCGTGAGGCTCCCGTTCGGCGCCACCGGAACCATGCCCGGCTTCTTCACCTCCCCGGTCACCCGCACCGGCAGGCTGTCGGGCGCGGGGATGATCAGGTCGCCCTCCACCAGGGGCATGTTGTAGCGCAGGTCGTACTGGTCGGTGATGTCGCGGAGATTGATCTGAATGACCTGCCGCCCGCCGCGGATGAGCAGCACGCCGCGGATGCTGCTCTTCTGCATGTCCCACCCGGCCAGGGTCAGGGCTTCAAGCAGCGTGGCATTCTCTCCCATGACCACCTTGCCCGGAGTGGGGAAGCCGTTCACCACCACGTACCGCTGCCGCGGCGACTTGAGCGAAACGTTGACCCGCGGCGAGCGGTACAAGTCGGGCAGCGCCTTGGCCACCGCGGCCGCGGCCTTTTCCAGCGTCAGCGCGCGCACCGAGACGTTGCCCAGGTACTTCAGCGTGATCGTTCCGTCGCCGAGCACGGTGTAGTCGCCGGAGAGGTCTTCCAGGCGGTCTTCGAGCGTCATCTGCTGGCCGCGGGCGTAGATGTCGACCGTCACCACGTCGCCGTTGCCGATGCGGTACGGCTCCGGCGGCAGGACGTTCGGCTTCTCAACGAAGTCCGGCCAGCTGGCGGCGCGCTCGCGCGCCCGGGTGGCGCGAGCCGCCTGTTCGCCGGCCACGGCCGCTGGATCCGCTAAGTGGCGGGGAAGCGGGCGGGGCGCTTCGTCTTTCGGCTCCTTCACGCCGTAGTCGGCGCACCCCCCCGCCAAGGGCAGCAAGAGGAGAGCGAAACCCAGGAGCAGCGCCCCCCACGCCCGCGCCGTCAGGCGGCGCGCGAGCGGCCGGCGCGGGCCGCGCACGCCGCGGCGGTGAGAGTGGAAAACGAGATCGGGGCGTGGCGCCATGGGCGGCGGCGGTTTCTCAGTTGAAAATCGCGCTGGCAATGTACCAGCGATCCCGCAGTTTTTCATACCGGATCGCGCCATTCTTCTGCGCCTGGCGGGTCGAGCCGTCGCCGGTGACGCCGGAGACGATCACCAGGAAGCGGGCGACGCAGACGGTCTCCGACTCGAACACCACGCTCGGCGAGCCGGCGGTGATGCGCAGGCCGGAAACCCGCCCGAAACTCTCGATGAAGCGGCCGCGGGCCTCGGTCATCACGAACTGGTTGGCGCCGGAGTATCCGCCGCGGATTTCGTCGCCGAACAGCGTGATCCGGATGGCGGCCGACGGCAACGCCGCGCCGATCAGCGTGGCGGTGGCGCCGGCCTCCAGTTCGCGCGCGATCACCTCCACCTGGCGCTTGATGAACACCGTCGCCTCGGCACGCGCGGCCAGGCGGGCGGCCTCAGCCTCACGAAGCAGGCTCTCTTCCAGGATGCGCAGCTTCTCCAGTTCGGCGGCCAGTTCCTCCGGCGACGGCCCGGCCGCGGGTTCGGGCGTGGCGATCTCGGCCGGCTCCTCCGCGGGCGTTTCACCGGGCGTCGCGGTTGTTTCCGCGCCCGGCTCGCCGGCTGGCGCGGACGGCGAAATGACCCCCGTATCTGACGGTCCAACGCCCGCGGCGCCCGGCGGGGCGGCCTCAGCCCCGGTCTCACCCGGGGCGAGAGGACGAGGGCTTGCGCCCGCGTCCGCTCCGGTCGCGCCAGCCGCCGGGCCGCCGCGTTCCGGCCGGCCAAGTTCTTGATCCGCGCGCCGGCCGCGCGCGGCGGTTTCCTCACCGGCGGCGGCGGCACGCTCTTCACGCGCGACGCGCACGGCCTCTTCGATAGACTCGCGGCGGGCCTGCCTGTCACGGGCGGCCTGCTCAGCCGCGCGGCGCTTCGCGGCGTCGTCGGCGCGGGCGAGCCGTTCTTCTTCCACGGTGCGGATGCGGTCCGGCTCCGCGTCCGTCCCGGCTCCCCCCGGCCCGGCCGCGGCTAGGCCGAGCAGCGCCCGCGCCGCCTGGGGCGGCAGGTTGACGGGCTGGGCGTCGAGGTCGGCGACCTGGGTGAGCAGGATCTCATCGTGGCGGTCGATCACGCGGACGGTGGCGCTGGCGCCGTCCTCGGTGCGGAAGAGACGCTCGTCGAGTTCCGTGGCGTGGCGGCTGAGGGCGGCCACTTCGCCGGCCAGCCGGCGCTCGGTTTCGCGGGCGCGAGCCGCTTCGGCCGGCGGGGCGTCGCGGGCGGCCTGCTCGGCGGCGGCGCGTTCGGCTTCTTTGCGGGCGAGGGCGTCGCGGGCGTCGCGGGCCGCGGCGCGGTCGGCCTCGCGCTCGGCGGCCAGGGCTTCCTCGGCCGAGACGTCGACCATTTCGGTGAGCGCGCGGCCGATGGCGGCCTCCTGCCCGGCGAAGGCCGCCGCCTGGCGGTCGATGAGCGGGTCCAGTTCCCGCGCGCGGGTCTCGGCGGCATGTGCTTCGGCCTCGGCGCTCAGGCGCTCGGCCTCCAGGGCCGCGGCGCGGACCGCGGCCTTGCGCTCGGCCTCGGCGTGGCGTTCCGCCTCCCGCCGCGCGGCGCCGCGGTCGGCGCCGGGGCCCGCCGCCGGGACGGCCTCGCGAAGGCTGCGGAACTCCGCGGCGCGGGCGCGCTCACCGTCGCGTTGCTCGGCGAGGGAGGCGGCGCGGGCGCGGGCCGCGGTGGCGCGCACGTTGTGGCCGGCCCGTTCGCGCTCGGCGCGGGCCATGGTTTCCGCGTTGCGCCCTCGCGCCTCGCGGTTGGTGGAGATCGTGGCGGCCAGTTCATCCTTGCGCGCGCGCAGCGGCTCCAGCGCCGGCGGAAGGCCGGAGACGGGAACCGCCACGCGCGCGGTCTGGCCGGGGCGAACGTTGACCACCAGGCCGCCGGCGTCAGGGCCGCCGGCGCCCGCGGCCGCCACCGCGACCTGCCCCTCGCTGACGCTGACTTCCTGGCGCAACACCTTGCCGCGCGCACCGACCTCTTCTTCTTCCAGCGCCACGCGGAAGCGCGTGCCGCGCACGCCGATCACCGAGACCGGGGTCTGCACCGTGTACTCGTCGGCCGATGACAGTTTGCCGACGGAGGACACGAGCGACCCGCGCAGCAGCCCCAGCGTCACCTGGCGCGGGCCGGGGGCCGTTCGGGGCACTTGCATGCGCCGGAACACCATTCGCCCGCGCGGACCGAGGCGAAAGCGCGTGCGCGCGTCCAGCAGGAAGTCCACGTAGCCCGCCGCCCCCACCCGCACGATGGCCCCGCGCGAGAGGCTCTGCTGTTCCGGCAACGGCCGCCAGTCGGCCGGGGCGTCGGCCTCGTCGGAGCGCAGCACGCCGTACTCCACGTTCCCCACCGCGGCGATGGCCACGGCCGCGTCCTCGAACGACCGCTCGCGGAAATCGGCCAGGTAGCCGCCCGCCCCCGCCGCCAGCAGCGCGCGCAGCGGCGCGGCGGCCAGCAGGTAGAAGAGCAGGAGAAAGAGCGTCACGCCGCCGGCGAACGCCAGCTGACGCCGGTTTCCCGCCGGGTCGGAACGCCACCAGTGGCGACGCGGCCGCGCGGTCATTTCGTCTCCATCACGAACTCGCCGGCCCAATCGGCGGGCGGCGGCGAGACCAGGTACCGCTCACACTCATCAATGTAGCGCGAAGCGGCCAATCCGAGAAACGAGTCGCCGGGCAGAGCGCGGAAACCGGCCACGGCGCGCGGGAAGTCGCGCTCCTGGAAGCGCGCCAGCGCCTCCGAAAACCGCTCGCGCCAGCGGGCGTCTTCCGGAGACATCGCGCCCGCGCGGCCGGTGACGGCGAAGATGCTGACCCCCTCGTGTTTACCCTTCACGGCGATCCGACCCAGCGGGACGGTTTCGAAGTCGTCCCGCAGGAAGGCGCGGGAGGCTTCCGAGATCATGATCTGGAAGCCCCAGAACTTGTTGGCCGACTCCAGCCGCGAGGCGAGGTTGACGGCGTCGCCAATGACGGTGTAGTTCATCTTGCGCCGGGAGCCGACGTTGCCCACCAGAACCTCGCCCGTGTTCACCCCCACCCGGACGCCGAGACGCACCGATTGCCCCGCCGCCTGCCAGCGGGCGTTGAGTTCCCGAAGTTTCTCCTGCATGGCCACGGCGGCCTGGACGGCCCGGCGGCCGTGGTCCGGCAGGTTCTCCGGCGCGCCGAAAAAGGCCATCACCGCGTCGCCGATGTACTTGTCCACCACCCCGTGACAGGCCGAGATCACCGCCTCCATCTCCGACAGATACTCGTTGAGAAAGGCCACCAGCGCGGCCGGATCGAGCCGCTCCGACCAGGTGGTGAAGCCGGCGATGTCGGAGAACAGAATGGTCAGGTCGCGTTTCTCTCCCCCCGGCAGCGCCGCGCCTTCCCGTAAAAGGCGATCTATCACCTGCGGCGCCAGGTAGGTGGAGAACATCTTCTGCACCAGGTTGCGCCGCCGATCCACCGACAGGTAGTTGAACAGCACTTCCGCGCCCATCGCCGCCGCCAGCGGCAACACCGCGCCGGCCACGGGCACTTCCCGCGAGCCGGCCGCCTGCCAGAGCGCGAAAAGCACCCACAGCGCCGCCGCCCCAATCAGCCCCCCCACCCACACCACCGTGCGCAGGCGGTGCAGCGCCAGCCCCGCCAGGAAGGCGACCGCCATCGCCGCGCCGACCGCGGCCGCGGACCACCAGCCGGCCGGCCGCAGGTAGTCGGCCGAGAGCGCGTTGCTGAGCGCCTGGGCGTGCGCCCCCACCATGGGGAAGTCGCGCTGCAAGGGGTTCGGCTTGATGTCATGGGAACCGACGGCGGTGAGGCCGAGAAAGACGTACTTGCCGCGGAACGACTCCCGCACCCGCTCGCGGCTCTCGGGGGAGGCGCGAAAATCGGCGAGCACCTTCTGGAACGAGCGGTGCTCGAACACCTCGTCCCACCGCCCCAGCCAGTTAATGGCCATGGCGCCGTCGGCGGCCAGCGGGATGGTCACCTCCGGGTCGCCCGCGGCCGCGGGCACCGCGATGGAGACCCCCGGCGTCACCCGCAGCGCGGCGGGCGGCAGGCGGCGCGCGGCCAGCAGGGCCGCGAGCATGAGCGAGGGCACGTACTGCTCGCTTTCGTCGGGCGCGAGGTGGCGCAGCAGCGGCGGGTACCTTCGCAGTTTGCCGTCATCGTCGAGCATGGCGGCGATGGAGGCTATTTGCGCCGCCCCCTCGAACAGCCCGATCAGGGGCAACCCCTGCGCCAGGGGCGACACCGGAACGCCGGCGTCAGGCGGCGTGTCGGCCTCCGGGGGAAAGCGTTCGGCGAACAGGCGCTCGCGGAAGGCGCGGTCCAGCGGCGCGACGGCCTGGTCCTCGATCCGCGTGACGCCCGCGAAGCGCGGGGAACTTTCCGCCGCCAGCCAGGCGGCGAACGCGGCGTCGAACGTGGCCCCCGCGCGGGTCATCTCCTGGCGTAACGCGCTCCAGAAGAGGCCGGCCGTCTCGCGGACCACCGCGCGCTCAACGTCCGCGGACCGCAACCGCTCGCCGCCCCCGACTCCGGCGCCCGCCTCGCCGCGCAGAAAGAGCGCCAGGGAATCCCAGGGCTGGCTTTCCCGGCCGCTTTCGCCCAGCCAGAGGAGCAGATCGGCTGGTTCGGCGGCGGCCGCGCCGGGGAGGTCGGCCCGGCCGGCGTCAGTGCCGCCGGCGGATCGGCGCCAGGCGTCGAAGGCGGCGCGGTCACCGGGGGAAAGCCCCTCGGCCCAGCGGGCGACGGCCGCGCGGGCGCGGACGGCGCGATCGTGGCGCTGTTGCTCCACGGCGTGTTTGAAGGCGGTGAGCGGCAGGTCATGGCGGCGCGCCAGGTCACGCAGGCGGCCCTCGGCGGCTTCGGGGTCCTCGGCCAGCGCGGCGCCGGTCTCCCTTTCCAGCGCCTGAATCGCCAGCCGGGCGGCGTCGCGGTTTTTCAGCAACTCGCGGCGGCTCACCACCGGGTCGGGCAGCGCCAGCGGAATGACGACGTTGCCGGCGCGCGCCACGCTCGCCGTCAGGTCGCGGTCCTCCACGTCTTTCAGCGTGCGGTAGAGGGCGACGGGATCGGTCGGCGCGCCGGGTTTGCGGCGCTCCTCATCCAGGCGTTCCTCGGAGAAGCGATGGGAAGCGTCGGTGAACAGCACGTCCACGGCCACGGCCCGCGCGAGCGTCGCCGCCGCGAAGAAGTCGGCGTAGTAGCGCCGCGGCACGGGGAACTCGCCGAAGGCTTCGAGCGAGCGGTCGTCGATCTCCACGATCACGATGCGCCGGTCCGCGTCGCCAGTCTTGTCGCGCGCCGCGAGCAGCGTATCGGCGATGCCGCGCTCCAGGAAGTCGAACCCCCGCCGCGCCACCCCGATCACCGGCGTCCCCGCCGGCAGGAAGTTGGCCGTCAGCGCCGTCAACAGCGCCACCCCCGCCCCGATGAGGCCCGCCGCCAGCGCGGCGCGGTTCCGGAACCAGCGGCTCAGCGTGGCGCGCATGCATCACCGTCGTCGCGGGGGGGCGGGGATCGGGCGGGAATGGGACTGATGGGACGTATGGGACCGATGGGATGGGCCCGACCCATGCGACCCATGTGTCCCATACGTCCCATCAGTCCCATTCCTCGTCCCTCGCCCCGCAGGCGTCAGTTCTCCGCCTTCAGGAAGAGGCGGCCCACCCGTTTCAGACGTTGGCCCCACCGGCCGCCCGCCGCCGGCCGGGACGCGCCAGCGGCGGCCTCGTCGCCTCCTTCAAACGCCAGTGGCTGGCCGCCCGTGGCTGGCGCGTCACCGGGCGGCGCGCCGTTCCCGGCCTCCCCCGCCGCCCCACCGGGCCGGGCGCCGTTGCCGGCCTCGCCCGCCGCCCCACCGGAGGCCGCTGGGCCGTCGGTCGCTCCGGAGCCGGGGTCGCGGGGCACGGCGGGCGGCCGATCTCCCTCCCGCCAGAAGGTGGTCACCGCCGCGGGATAGCGGCGGGAGTAGCCGTAACTGGCCTGCACGGCGGCCTCGGTGCGCTTGGTGGGGTGGTTGGCCACGACGCC
>JACQVU010000395.1 GCA_016209585.1 Planctomycetota bacterium | reverse complement strand
GGAGACGCCCGAAGACTACGTGGTGGCCACGGGCGAGACCCACACGGTGCGCGAGTTCGTCGAGATCGCCTTCTCCCACGTCGGGCTGGACTGGAAGAAACACGTGGTGCAGGACCAGAAGTTCATGCGTCCCGCCGAGGTGGACCTGCTGCTGGGCGACCCCACCAAGGCGAAGAAGAAACTGAAGTGGAAGCAGAAGACCTCGTTCACCGAACTGGTGCGCATGATGGTCAACGCGGACCTCCGCCGCTATCCGGCGACGTGACCAGCGGCTATTATGAGGCTGGCCTGAGAGCGCATCGCCCATGACCCCGCCGCCCGTTCTCCGAACCGTCACCAGTTCACCCCGCATGCGCCGGCGGGCCGGGAGTCTCGTGCTGGCCGTGTTGGCGGCGCTGGCCGCCTTTTCGCCGCTGGCGGCCCAGGAGCCGCGTGGCGCCGCCGCGGAACTGGCGAAGCCCGTGTCGGTGATCGTCGACGCCCAGGTGGGGCTGGCGCGCGTGTATCGCGCCCGGCGCTGGAACCCGGTGCAGGTGGACCTCACCAACGTGCAGGAGCGGGAGATCGAGGGATCCCTGGAACTGCGCGAGCACGAAGACAGCGTGCTCCGCGCCGTGCATCGCGCCGCGTTCCACCTCGCCCCCCGCGAGCAGCGGCGGCGGTACACCTTCTACGTGCGGGGCGCGTCCCCGTGGAGCGGGTCGGGAACCCACCTCGACCTCATGATCGTCGGGAAGGACGGCCACGAGATTGTCCCGCGCAAGGACATCCTCGGCGGAAGCACGGAGGAGGCTCCCGGCCCCCCCTTGGCGTCACCCAACGACGAACGGGTGAACCGCGTGCTGCTGGCGGTGGCGCGCGACGAGTCGGCCGGCGTGTCAGCCGGCAACATCGTGGGAGAGGCCGCGCCGGTCGAGTTCCGCGGCTTCAATCTCGGTGGCAAGAGCGGCGCCACGAGCGCCGGGGTCGCCCGCGGTCTGGGCGCCGGGGAAGACCTGTACTGCTTCTCCGTGCCGTACGACCGCCTCCCCGACCGGTCCATCGGCTACGACCTGTTGGACGCCATGGCGCTGGTGGAACCGGACGAGCAGAAGTTCCCGCGCACCGCCGATCCCCGGGCCCTGGAGTTGTGGGTGCGCGGCGGCGGCCACCTGATCGTCTGCGGTGGCGAGCGGCAGCCGCGCGGGGGGGTGGGCGACGGTTTCTTGGGCGCGCTGTTGCCCATCGCCGTGGTGACGGAGATCGTCGACGTTCCGGGCGAGGAGTTCCTGGCGCGCCTGGGCGAGCGGTTCGACCGCGACCGTTTGCTGCGCGACGCCGGGGGCGTCATCCGCGTGGCGCGCGTCACGCTCAAACCGGACGCCCGCGTGACTCGCACGCTCGCCGGGGAAGACGCCACCGACGCCGGCGACACCGAACTCGCCCTGTCCCTCTCCGGTGCGACCTTGCCGCTGGCGGTGACGCGGGACGTGGACCTCGGTTCCGTGACGTTCGTCACCTTCAACCCTTTCGGCGGGGGCGCGCTGCGGAAAGCGCCGGGGGCGGTGTCGAACTTTCTGGGGCACGTGGCGAAGGGCGGCGCCCGCGGCCGGTTGCCCGCGCCCAGCGCCTCTTCGGAGAGCGACGACAAGACCCCGAACCCCTGGAGTTACGGCGCCACGTCGCAACAGTTCACGCTGTCGAATCTGAACGGGGCGCTGCAGGACATGCTGGGAGATTTCCGGGCCGAGCAGGTGAGCCTGTGGCCCATCGTGGCGCTCCTGGTGGGCTACCTGATCCTGGCCGGCCCGGCGCCCTACTTCGTGTTGCGGCGGCGGCGGCCCTACCTGGGCACGCTCATCGGCACGGCGCTGGTGACGGCCGGCGGCGCGGTGGTGATGGTGGTGTGGAACAGCGCCGTGGGGCTGGGCCGCGCGCGGGAGAACCGGTTGACGGTCGTTGACATGATGTCTTCAAGCGACCCGCTGGTGGCGCGGGCCGCGCGCGCCCGCGTGAACGCCTTCTTCACCGTGTTCTCGCGCAGCAACAGCGACTACCGCTACCGCCACGACGCGGCGTCGCGCCGGGTGTCGCTCTTCCGCGGGGGCGTGGATTTCGACCCATACGCTTACCGCCGCGGCTACGGCGTGGTCGAGAACGAAGACCTCTACCAGAAGGGCCAGCCGGCCTGCCAGGTGACGGTGGGGGAGAAGACGGGCGCGGTGTCGGCCTTCGTCGGGAAGTGGTCGGTGCGGCCGTTCGAGGGTGGCGGAGTGATCGACACCGCCGATCGGCGGGTGTCGCTCTCCGTCTCCCGCCGCGGGGGCAAGTACCGCGCCACGGTGGTGAACCACGCCGGCGTGCCGCTCAGCGACTGCGTGGTCTACCACAAGAATTTCGCCACCACCCCCCAGGCCGTGGCCGACGGGGCCACCGGGGAACTGTACCCCGTGGCTGGGCGCGACTACGAATGGGCCAGGCTCTCGCTCGACACGGTTGAAGAGGTGAGCCGTTACGGCTGGCGCGGCGTACGGGGGCGCGATCCCACGGCCAAGGAGTCGGGCTTCGGCGGGGGCCGCGCCCTTGACCACGCCCTGCTCTGGTCCTTCCGCTCCATCTTCACCGGGTTGGCGGAGGCCCGGGACAAGAAGGGGAAGTTGGCGCGCGGTGAGGCGTTCGAGATCCACCGCCCGACTTCGACCGACGGAGACTTCCCCGTGCCAGACCTTTCGGCCGAGATCACCGCGGGGCGGGCGGTGCTCCTCGCGTGGGCGCCCGGCGACCTGTTTCCCGTCACCGAGCCGGACGACACCTTCATCCGCGAGGCGGTCACCCTCTTCCGCGTGATCGCCGAGGTGCGGGATGCCGATTAATCTCTCTCCCGCCGCCAAGCGCCGATCTCGCCCGGCCCGCGGGCGCGATGGCGCGGTCGTCCGCCGGGCGCCGTGCGCCCCGGCGTGGCCCCTGGCCGCCTTGCTGGCCGCGATGATGGCGTTCTTCGCGGTGGTCGCCCCTTCGGCGCTCCGCGCCGAGGAACCCGCGGCCGGAACCATGCCCCCGCCCGCCGCGCCGCCGGTGGAAGTGACGCCGCCGCCCGCCGCGGCCGGACCGCCGCCCGCGGCCGGGGCGCCGGCGGGAGCGCCGGCGGAGCCGGCGAAGGTGAACGTTCGGTTGGCCTTCGACGGCGACGAGACTTTCGCGGTCTTCCGCCGCGGCGTGGTGGACCTGCGCACCGGGAAAGAGGTTCCCCCCGGCCTGGCGAACGTGTTGGGGGCCGACGCGCCGCTGCGAATCGGGTGGGAAACCGCCCACTTCGACGCCATCCAGGCCATGGGCGGCGATCCGCGGTTGCCCACGCGCGTGCAACGCGCCATGCTCCAGTCCCAGTACTTCACCGCCACCGGCGACGCGAAGTTCGCGTACGCCTCCGGCCGGCAGATAGTGTACGACGTGACCGGAACACCCGCGGTGAACCTCGTGCTTTATGACCAGGAGTCGGGGGTTGAGGCGCAATCCATCCCCCAGAGTCCCTGCCCGTGGGAGGCGTTTCCGCTGGCGCACGATCCGGTCGCCGTGGGCGAACAGTGGACCGCGACCCCCTTCCCACCGTGGGGCGGATTTTTAGACTTGGCGACCAGCAAGGTCGGCTCGGTCGCCGTCACGTTGGCGGCCGTGCGCCCCGACGGCGTGGGGGAAGTGGTGGTCGCGTGCGGCCGGTTCCTGGTGACCGGACTCCGCCCTTTCAGTGTTGACGCGGCAGCCGCCGAAGGCGAGGCGCGCATCCTCTACGACACCAACGCCCGGCGGCTCCTCTCCAGCCGCCTCGACGGCAAGTTCCTGCTTCGCGCCGGCGGGGAGTGGTTGGAGGCGGGGCGGATGACGGTCGAATCGCGCTTTCTCTACCCCGGCAAGGACGTTTCAACCCCGTCTCCCGCCACCGACCTGGAGGCGCTTCATCTTCAACTCGCGGCGATGGCGTATAGGCCGGAGGCCGCGCCCGCGGTGCGCGTCGACGCGGCGGTGGTGGAGTGCACCCGCGTCATGTGGCCCGCCAACGACTACCAGCCGCGCCGCCCGACCGAGGGCGGCTGCCGCGTGACGTTGCGCGCCCGCTGGAAGGAGGTTCCGGCCCTCTGCGCGCTGCACGGCCCGCTGCTGGACGTGGCGGTCGACGACACCGGGCGCGACCTGCTGTTGCCCCCGGCCCGGCGGCGGATCGGGCCGGGCGTGGCCCTGGACGACCCTTCGCTGGGGCGGCTGGCTGACGGCGTGACCTTCCCCGTGGCGCTGGCCGAGCCGGCGGCGGGCGCGAAGAAGATCGCGCGGCTCGCGGGCACGGTGTGGTTGGGGTTGGCCGGCGAAGTTGGAGAGTGTCGAGCGCCGCTGGGCGGCGGCGTGCGGCGGTCCACGGTGCTGTTGCCGCGGGGGGTCGGGACGGTGGAGCCGGGGCAGCAATTCGTCAAGGTCACGGTGGTCAACTCGCTGGATCCGGTCGGGCCGATCTCCATCGAAGCGCCGACCGGCCTGCCGGGCGGGGAGAGTTTTGAAGTGTTTCGCGGGCCGTTCGCGCGCGAGGCCTCCTTCCGCTTCTCCGCCGGTCTACCGGGCGGGGCGGTGGTGGTGGCGCCCTATTACGGCCGCGTGACGCCGGTCGCGGTGCGGTTCGAGATCACGGACCTTGACCTGCCCTGACCGCGCGCGCTTGGCCGCCGGCGAGGCTGGCGGAGCAGGGCCAGGGCGCGATCCAGAATGGCGCGGGTTCCGTCGAACGTGAACGCCGCCCGCGCGGCGGCGGGCGCCAGCCAGCGATACGAGGCATGCTCCGGAGAGAGCCGCACGGCGTCGCTCTCCACGGCGAACACAAAGACGTGTTCGCGGTAGGGCGTGCCGTCCAGCGCGGTGAAGTCCTGCGTACCGGGAATCGGCGTCAACCTCTCCGCGTCGCACTCGACGCCGGTCTCCTCGGCGAGTTCCCGCGCCGCCGCCGCCGCCGGGCTGGGGTCGGAAGGCTCCACTTTACCGGTGACCACCCCCGTCCATCCACCCCGCGCCGGGACCTTGGTGAGCACCAGCAGCCGCGGGCCTTGGGGCGGGGGCGCGCGGTGGAAGAGATAGACGGCGATGGACGACTTGCGCCGCGCGGCCGTGTCAGCCCCCGGCGGATTCGCCCGGAACCGGAGGCGGCGCGGGCGCGGAAGGGGCGGGGGCGGCGGGTTCCGCGGGAGGCTCCGGCGGCCGCGCCGGCTCCGGCGGAGGCTCCGGTTTCCGTGCCGGCTCGGCCGGAGGCGGCGGGTAGATGCGCGCGGTGTACCGGCGCGGGTAGCAGAAATGGAACAATGTGATTGGGTCCATCTTAACGCCGCTGGGGTACCAGACCGGGCGAATGACGTCCAACCCCTCTTCCTTCGCGGGAACGGGGCCGCTCCTTCCCGGCGCGGCGTATTCGATGACGAAATCCGGTTTTTCGGGATAGGGCTTGTGAATCCGGGTCGGCGCCTTCGGGTCGGCGGCGAGAGACCGCACGTTGTAGTTGAGATGCCGGATCAACCCCTGATAATCGTAGTTCTCCGCTCCCGGCGGCGGCTCGCAGACGATCTCGATCTTCGCCTGCCGTTTCAACTGATCAATCAGGGCGTTGGTTTCCCGGCCGGCCTCCGTCCCGGCGCGGACCGACTCCAGCGGGGGAAGCGCGACCAGGTGCGCGCCGGCGTTGGCCGCCTGGACGCCGGCGGTGAACAGGGCCTTGCGGCGCGCCGCCTCGTCGCCGACGTCCGGAAGCGCCACGCAGGCTACCTTGGCCTCGCGCCAGAGCGCCGCGCGGATCGCCGCGCGCACGCCGCGCTTGACGTCGGCCAGCGGCAGGCCGTCACTGCTGCTCTCCGAGCGCTCGGCCGGCACGTGGATGAACCCCACCGGCGCGCCGGCGGCGAAGTGGTGGACTTCATGGAAGAAGAGATGATTGCACAGATACCCGCCGGCGTCGTCAGAGACGCGCACCGGCAACCCGACGTTCTCCACCCCCGCGATAAGCCAGTTCGTGGGCAACCCCGTCTCCAGCGTTGGGGGCTGCCCGTCGACGATCGGCTTCTTGACGCGCACCACGCCGGCGTTGTCGGGCGAGGGGGTGTTGTCAAGGTTGCGGGCGATCCGCTCGACGCGGAACTCGTTCCCCGGCGCGATGCCGAAACTGATGACCATGTCGGGCTTGAACTCGTCCGCGGCCTTGAACAGAACCTCCGGCGCGCGGTCATAAACGACCGGCAGGGCGACGCACTTGAACCGCGCGCCGAAGGCCTTCTGGCCGTCCATCTCCGCGATGGCGTCCCAGGAGGCGTTGCGTTCCGCGCCGCCGAACGGCTCGAACCCGGTGAGCAGCACCCGCGATATGAAGGGGTGATCGTCAAACTGTTCCGCAGGCTGTTCGCCGGCCAGCGCCGCGGCGCCGCCGAACGCCGGGAAGAGAAGCGCCAATAGACCGCGGAAGAGACGCGCTGGCTGCATGACGATGCTCCCAAAGCAAGAGGTTGTTCGATCTCTCCCCGGCCCGCCACGGGGGCTCGGCGGCCCCCCGGTCACTTGGAGTAGACGGTGGCCTGCCCCAGGAAGAAGGTGCGGCGCACCACGCGGTAGACCCGCGGCGGCTCGATGCCGTCGCTGAGCACCAGCGAGATCTTGACGGCCTTGGGGTTCAGCACGATGGGCGGGACGGTGGGCTGGCGGTCCGGCCACTCCACGGTTTCCGTCGTGGTCGCCTCCCGCCACTGGCGGGGCATGGCGGGCGGAACGGCGGCGGGGTCTTCGAACAGGAAATCGACGCGCGCGTCGCGGACGAAGCGGCACATTTCCGATTCGGCGTCCTTGATACCGGTCTCGCCGAGGAGCGTGAGGTCGGCGGGGGCCACGGTCACCCGGCGCATGAGCACGGGCACGAGGCGTTCCGCCCCCTTGTTGAGGTAGTAGGAGACGGTGGCCGCCCGGTTGTACACCGCGTTGCTGTTGCCCACGAACCGGGTGACGCACCGCACCTTGAGCAGCGGCTTCTCGGTGGTGTCGGAGAGGTAGGTGCCGCTGGAGAAGAGCGTCAGCACCGGCGCCGCGGCGGGGTCCAGCGCGACGCTGCCGCGGTTGAAGGGCAGCATCGCGGCCAGGTCGGCGTCCATGCCCTCGAACGTGGCGGCCGCGTTCGAATACATTTCAATCAGACGGTTCCCCTGGCTGGAAATCTGCTCCGCCTGCCCGAACAGGAAGTACATCGCCGATATCAACATGGCCGTGAGCATGGCGGCCACGAGGATCTCCAGCACCGTGAAGCCGGCGCGGGGC
>JACQVU010000409.1 GCA_016209585.1 Planctomycetota bacterium | reverse complement strand
TCCATGAAGAAAGGAACGAAAACAGGAATCCACGTACTTCATTAACATCATACATCAGCAACATATGAAGTCAAAAACATTTTTCTGACATTGTCGAGGGAGCGGGGACGGGGAACAGGAACCCGGAGCGTGAGCGACGGGTCGGGGCGGCGAAACGCGCGCGGCTTGGCCGGTCGCTGACGCTCCCGGTTCTTGGCGATTGTGGGGCGCCGTGCGCTCCCCGCCGTGCCTTCCTCGCGTCCCATTGTCCGCCTGGGGGCGACAGGATTCGGGCGCGGCGGGAAAAATTCACCGCCGAGACGCGGAGAGATGCGCTGCACTGGATTGCTCTGGACTGCGCTGCTCTGCGTTCTCTGCGTCTCCGCGGTGAGTGCGTCAGCCGCGGTGAGTCTGCAAGCCGCACGCCAGGTCGGCCAGGGAGCGGTCGAGCGGCGTGGTGGCGCGGAACCCGAGCGCCTCCAGCCTCCCGGGGTCACCCACCTGCCAGGTGCGCGCGTCGCCGGGCGCGGGAGCGACGAGGGCGGGGGCGCCGACGCCGGCCAGCCCCTCAAGTCGCAGCAAGGTGTCGAGCACCTCGGTGAGAAACGCCGCGCGGCCGGAACAGACGTTGATCACGTCGGGCGGCGCGGCCAGGCCGGCGATGAACACCAGGCCCCGCGCGGCGTCATGCACGTCGATGAAGTCGCGCACGTGGGCGAAGCGATCGGGTGTCGCGCTCCACCACGCCCCTTCCGCGCGGCGCCGGCGTATCTCCGCCAGCAGGTCGCGCGCGAACAGCCCCGGCGGCTGGCCGGCGCCGATGAGGTTGAAGAGGCGCGCGCGGACGACGCGCACGGCGCCGGCGGTCAGGAGGGCGCGGGCGCAAGCGGCGCGTTCCTGCTCCACCTTCGAGGCCGCGTAGGCGTTGCCGGGCGCGAGGGGAGACGTTTCGCTCACGGCCGGCGCGGCGCCGTGGGCGACGCCGTAGACGGCGCTGGAGCCGGCCAGAATCACGCGCGCCTCCTCGCGGCCCGTCGGTGAAATCCCGTCGGGCGAAAAACGGCTGCGACGCGTTTCGTCGTCGTCGCGGCGCGCCCCGGGAGACGCTTCCCCAAGCGCGTCGATCAGGTTGATCGTGCCGCGCACGTGGGCGGCGTAGGGGCCGTTCTCGAACGCCGCCGCGCCACCGGGCGGAACGCCCTCCGCCTCCCCGGCCACGCGGTGACAGCCCGCGAGGTGGAAGACCACCCGCGGCTGGAGGCGCGCCACCGCCTCCCGCACCGCGGCCATGTCCAGCAGGTCGGCCGCCAGCCACCGGGCGGCGGCGGGGTCGCCGGCGGGAGCGGGCGCGCGGTCGAGCCGCCACGGCGCGTGGCCCTCTTCCTCCAGCGCGCGCACCAGGGCGCGGCCCAGGAAGCCCGCGGCGCCGGTCACCAGCAGGGCGTCACCCGGGCGCATCGGGCGGGAGAAAGAGCGATGGATGCTGCGCGAACAGGCGGTTCGCCTCTTCATAATCGGCGTGGTTGCCGATGTCCAGCCAGTGGCCGTCGTGGCGGAAGGTGCGCACTGAAAGCCCGCGGGCCAGGGCGTCGAGCGCCAGCGCGGGCAGGTCGCGCGGCGCGCCGCGAGGCAACAGCGCCACCATCGCGCGGTTGAACACGTAGACCCCCATGCTCACGGTGTAGTCCAGCGTGGGCTTTTCGTCATATCCCGTCAGCCGGCCGTCCGGGCTGACCCGCAGCACGCCGAGTTCGAGGCGCTGCCGGCGGGTCGTGCAGCCGATGGTGGCCGCGGCCCCCGATTCGGCGTGCGCGCGCCACATCGCGGCGAAGTTCACGTCGCAGAGCAGGTCGCCGTTCATCACGAAGAAACGGTCCGGCAGGTCGGGGACCAGCGCGATCGGCCCCGCCGTTCCCAGCGGCTGCTCTTCGCGGGAGTAGCGAACGCGCAGGCCGAAGCGCGCGCCGTCGCCGACGTAGGCCTCCAGCAGCGCGGCCTGGTAGCCCACGGCCAGGGCGCACTCCCGCACGCCGGCGGCGCGCAACTGGCGCAGCAGCAACTCCAGGATGGGCATCTCGCCCACGGGCATCAGCGGCTTGGGAATCACCTGCGTGTAGGGCAACAGCCTGCGGCCGCGGCCCCCGGCCAGGATGACGGCGAACATGTCGGCGGGAGCGGTGCGAGACATCGCGGTTCTGAAGCACTAATGGGCGCGAACAAACATGAATGAAGTCACGGGATCAGTCTTTCCCATTCGAGTCTTGGCTGATCGACGGGTTGTCAGACCCGGTAGGCGGTGTCCTGGTAGAGCGCCGGGTTGGCGCGGATGAACGCGATGGTGCGGGCGAGACCGTCCCGCAAGCCCACCAGCGGCCGCCAGCCGAGGAGCGTGGCGGCGAGCGAGGAATCGGAGAGGAGCCGTTCGACCTCGCTCCCCGCGGGGCGCAGGCGGACCTCTTCGCGGCCGATGTCGGGCGGCACGCCCATGATCTCGCCGATGAGCCGTGCCAGGTCGCCGACGGAAATCTCCTTCCCCGATCCGACGTTGATCGTCTTGCCGACCACCGTCTCCGGCGGGGCGGCGGCCGCGGCGCGGATGGCGCGCACGGTGTCGGCGACGAAGGTGAAGTCCCGGGTCGGCTCCAGCGCGCCCAGGCGCAGGCGCGGACCGCGCGAGAGTTGGGAGATGATGGTGGGAATCACGGCGCGCGGCGATTGCCGCGGACCATACATGTTGAACGGCCGCACCGTGACCACCGGCAAGCCGAACGCCAGGTGGAAACTCTCGGCGACCTTGTCGGCCGCGATCTTCGACGCCGAATAGGGCGATTGCCCCGTCAGCGGGTGGCGCTCGTCGATCGGCACGTACCGCGCCGTGCCGTACACCTCGCTGGTGGAGACGTGCACCACCCGCCGCGCCCCGGCCGCGCGCGCGGCGGTCAGCACGTTGAACGTGCCGAAGGTGTTGCTCCGCAGCACCTCCTCCGGGTGGACGTAAGAGTAGGGAATGCCCACCAGCGCGCCGAGGTGGCACACCACCTCCGCCCCGCGCGCGGCTTCCACCACCGCGCTCTGGTCTTCCAGGTCGCCCGCGATCACTTCCAGGAGCGGGTGGCGCACGGCCGAAAGCCAGCCCAGGTCCCCCCGGCCGTTGTAACGCACGAAGGCCCGCACCGCCGCGCCGTCGGCCAGCAACGACTCCACCAGATGGGAACCGCAGAACCCCCCCGCCCCCGTCACCAGAACCGGCGGCGTCATGCCCCTACTCCCAGAAGGCGAGGTCGAAAGGGTCCATCCGCTTGCCCGGATCGCGGCACAAACCGACACGGATGAGATCATACATGGTCAACTCTCCCGCCACGAACCGCCGGATCGACCCGCCCGGATGGCGCTCGCCGAAGGCCGCGCGGCTGGCGCCCCCCCGCACCACCACGCGCATGCCCGCCGCCGCGTACTCCGGGCGCCACGGCTCCGGCGCGTCGTCCCGCGCGCCGACGCAGAAGTCGAGGTAACTTGCCGCCCGGTGGGCCAGGTCCTGTTCGGACTCGCCCACGGTGGGAGGCATGTCGACCAGCAGCACCACGTCGCGCAGCCTGCCCTCGCCGTCCCGCAGGTGCTCCACGAAAAACCGCGTGTCGCCGTACCGCGGATCCCCTTCCACCATGTTCGCGAACAGCCCGGCCAGGCCGCGAGCCGAGGGATCGTTCCCGTCGAATCGCGCCGGGTCATCCCGGAGCCGCCGAAAGACGGCGTCATAGTGGTCGAACGCCGCCCGCTGCTCCGGCGACAGCACGAACCGCTCCCACCACCCGGCGCGCGACGCCTCGGTCACGAAGGCCACCGCGGCTGACATCAGCAGCAGCGCGGCCAGGGCGACCCACACCCCCCGGCCGTTCAAGGCGTCCACCCGCCGCGTGTTGCGCGCCACCGCCCACAGCGTCCACGCCGGCCCGAGCGGAAACGCCCACCAGCCGGCGCAGAGCGTGACGAACGAATCCCGCAACCCCCGCCGCCCCGCGCACCGCCGGCACAGCGGCGTCGTGGACCGCCGCACGCGCGTCCAGACCAGCAGGCCGATCACCCGATCCGTCTCCGGCGCCACCAGCGGCGCCAGAGTCCCGCATTCCGGACAGACCGCCCGAACCTCCTCCGGCCGCGGCTGACGGACCCTCACGCGCCGCGCCGGAACAGCCGGCGCCGGGACGGTCGGCGCGGGCGAGGGGCTGGGGGCGAGGGGCGAGGGGCGCTCCTCACCCGCGGCCGGCGCGGTCGTCGCCTCTGGTTCCGCGCCCGCCTCGGGCGGCGCGGCCGGCGCGGCGCCGGGTTCGGGGACCGACGGAACGGGGCACGGGGGGACGGCTGCCCACGCCACCGGCGGAAAGGGGGGCGGAAGCGAGTCAGGCGTCATGGGGGGCGAAGCCGTGGCGGGGCGAAACATTTCGCGGGGCGGGAAACATGATACACTAGCATCTTGTCGGGCGCGGCGCGAGGGTGGCGGAACTGGCATACGCGCTGGACTTAGAATCCAGTCCCGAAAGGGTTGGGGGTTCAAATCCCCTCCCTCGCATTCAAACGCGGACCCCGCCCCGCCGGTTCACGGCGGACCGTGGGGCGGCGCGCGGATGACAAGTGGTCAGTCCGCCGTCATCGGTGATCAGTGCCCGTGCCCGCATCCGCCCCTCCCAGCCGCCAGCGGCTCATCGTCCAGAAGTACGGTGGATCGTCGGTGAAAGACCCGGAGCGCATCCGCGCGGTGGCCCGGCGCATCATCGAGCAGCAGGCGGCGTACGAGCAGGTGGTGGTGGTGGTTTCGGCGATGGGCGACACCACCGACGACCTGATCGGCCTGGCGGCGCAGGTGTGCCGGCACGCGGAGCCGAACCCGCGCGAGATGGACATGCTGCTCACTTCCGGCGAGCGCATCGCCATGGCCCTGCTCTCCATGGCCGTGAACGATCTGGGGAAGAAAGCCATCTCGCTCACCGGCTCGCAGGTGGGCATCCTGACCGACGCGGTGCACCGCAACGCCCGCATCATCGCCGTCAAGGGCGACCGCATCCGCGACGAACTGGGCCGCGGGAACATCGTCATCGTGGCCGGCTTCCAGGGCTTCGGCGAGAACCGCGAGATCACCACCCTCGGCCGCGGCGGCTCCGACACCACCGCCGTCGCCCTGGCCGCGTCCATGAAGGCCGACCTCTGCGAGGTGCTGAAGGACGTCGACGGCATTTTCAGCGGCGACCCCCGCATCGTCGCGCGCCCCAGGAAGCATGCCGCGTGCAGTTACGACGAGGCGCTTGAACTCGCCTACGGCGGCGCAGCCGTCCTGCACCCCAGGTGCGTGGAGATCGCCTACCGCTACCGCATTCCCCTGGTGGTGCGCAACTCCTACACCGCCTCGCCCGGCACGCTGATCGGAGACCAGGCCATGATCGAACGGGTGGTGATCCGCGGCGTCTCGCATAACGACAAGGTCACCAAGGTGGTGATGGTGGGCGTGCCGGATCAACCCGGCGTGGCCGCGAAGGTCTTCCGCCCCTTCGCCGACCACAACATCCCCGTGTCGCTGATCGTCCAGTCGCAGGGCCACCGGGGGAAGAACGACGTCTCGTTCATCCTCAACTCCGCCGACTCCGCCAAGGCCCGCGAGGTGCTGGAGCCGGTGCGCGCCGCCCTGGGCGCCAGCGGGCTGATCATCGAGAACGAGTGGGCCACGCTCTCCGTGGTGGGCGAGGGGATCGGCTCGGAGGCCGGGATCGCCTCCAAGGTGTTCAGCATCCTGGCCGACCTCGGGATCAACATCGATCTCATCAGTTCGTCGTCCATCACCATCACATGCGTCATCCCGCGGGAGGAGGCCGTCCGCGCCGTGAAGGCGCTCCATTCCGGCCTGGGGCTGGACGCGGCGTAGCGTGGCGTCCGCCCCCCCAAAAAGAAAGAAAAGCGGCGTTGATCCCCGGTTCGTGTTCTGGTAGAGTCCAGCCGCTCGCGGTCCGGGCTTGGTCGCCGGACCGCGCCGTGTGGCGCCGTCGCCGTGAAGGCCGGCGCAGGTGTCGAGAAAGGAGCGCCAGTATGGCTCAGCGCCTCTTCCGCCCCGTCGTGGTGGCCCTGCTCGCGGGGGCCGGCCTCTTCGCGGGCGGCTGCGCGACGGACACTTGGTACTCCGTTGACATCGAAGATTACAAGGTGAAGGACAACGCCAGCGAGTTGTCCGTCCTCCGCGGCCAGGTGGAGCGGCTGGAGCGCCAGGTTCAAGACACGCGCAAGGACCGCAACGGCCTGGCCGGCCAGGTGGCGGCGCTGGAGACCCACATCGGCGAATTGCGGGTGGAGATCAAGGCCACCCGCCGGGAGGCGGAGGCGAAGAGCGCGGAACTGGAGGTTCGCCGGAAGGAAGGGGCGGAGTTGAAGGCGAAGATCGAGGCGCTGCAGCAGGAGAACGAGAAACTGAAGGGCGAGAAGGCGCAGATTCTTCAGGCCGTGGCCACGCTGAAGGCCGACATCGCCACGTCGGAGGCTGAGGTCAAAGACCTCACCGGGAAGCGCGACACGCTGAAGGCGGAAGTCGAGGCGAAAACCCGCGAGATCGACGCGAAGAAACAGGAACTGGTGGAGGCCGAGAAGAAACGCGATTCCGCCGCCCGCGACGTGAACGAGGTGCTGGCCGACGCCGAGAAGCGGCACCAGCGGTGGCAGAAGGAGGCCGTCGAACTGGAGGAGCGCCAGAAGGCGCTTCAGCAGAAGAGCGAAGAGTTCATCAGCGTGGGCAAGTCCATCGAGGAACTGACGGCGAAGATCGCCGCGCGGCAGGCTGAACGCGCCACGCTGGAGACCGACGCGAAAGACCTGGAGGAGAAGGTGGTCGCCGCCCGCCGCGCGGCCGACGCCAAGAAGGCTGAGATGGCGGCGTTGGGCGGCGCCGCGTCGCCCGCGCCGACGCCGCAACCGCAAGCCCCAGCCCCGGTCACGGCGCCCGCGCCCGCGCCCACGCCGGTTTCCGCGCCGCCCGGCCAGTAGATCACGCGGCCACGGGCAGGCGCCGGCGCTCGGCGTCGCCCCATCGCCTCCTCGCCGTGCCTGGGATTGACGACGGTCTCGCGCTCTCCCGCCCCGGGCTGGCGCTGCGCCTGGATCGCGTTCCAGCCCGCTGGTATCTCGGAATCTCCGCGGGGATGATCGCCGTGGTGATGGCGGCGCACTACCTCACGCCGGCCGACCATACCCGCCACTACCTGCACACCATCTACGAGCGGCTGGCGTACATTCCGATTATCCTGATCGCCGCGCGCTGGGGTCGCCGCCCCGGCGTCCTGGCGGCGCTGGTGGTCTGCCTTCTCTTCCTCGTGCACGTCCTCCGCGACCTGGGCGGCGAACTGCTGGGCGAGAACCTCAACCGCACGCTGGAAATGGTGATGTACCTCACCGTCGGCTGGCTGGTGGGCCTCTACGCCGACATCCGGCGGCAAAACGGTGACGCCCTGCGCGCGGCCACGCTCGCGGTGGTGCGCGTGAACGAAGACCTGGCGGCCGGCGAGCGCCTCCGCGCCGTGGGCCTGCTGAGCGCGGAAATGGCCCACGAAGTGCGCAACCCCCTCGCCTCCATGCGCGGCCTGGCCGAGTTGCTGGGCGACGTCGTCGGCCCCGGCCACCCCCGCGCCGAACTGGTCACCCTGTTGCAAAAGGAGGTCCAGCGCCTCGACGCCGTGGTCGAAAACTTCCTGCGCCTGGCCCGCGGCGGCCGGCCCCCGCAAGGCGCCGCGCCCGCCACGCCCGCCGCCGCGGCTCCAGCCACGGACCGGGCGGCGGCGGTCCGGGAGGTCGGGGCGGCGCCAGCCGCCACCGCGGACCTGGCGGAAGAGGTGGCGACGGTCGCCGCGCTGCTCCGCCCACGCTGCGCCGACCTTGGCGTCACCCTGCGCGCCCCGGCCCCCGGCGCGGCCGGCGCCGCTCGCGTGCCGCTTTCGCCCGAGCGCGCCCGCCAGTTGGTGCTGAACCTGGCGCTCAACGCGGTCCAGGCCGTGGGCCGCGGCGGAACCGTGCACGTGCGGCTGTTGCGCGAAGCCCGCGCAGACGCCCCCGGCCGCGCCGACGCCCTGGTGTTCATCGACGACGACGGCCCGGGACTCCCCGCCGGCGACCCCGACCGGCTTTTCGACCCCTTCGTGACCAGCCGCGACGACGGCACCGGCCTGGGGCTGACCATCGCCCGCGGGATCGCCCGCTTCGGCGGCGGGGAGGTCACGCTGTGCAACCGCGCCGGCGTGGAGGCGAGCCACCCTTCGGCGGCGGGCGGCGGCGCGGCGGCGCGCGGCGCGCGGGCGATCATCCGGCTTCCCATTGAGGAGCCTTGACGACCTCGTTCCTCGACGACCTGAACCCGGAGCAGCGCGAAGCGGCCCAGGCGCTGGAAGGCCCGCTGCTGATCCTGGCTGGCGCGGGAACGGGGAAGACCAAGACCGTCACCTACCGCGCGGCCAACCTTCTGGCGCACGGGGTGGCGGCGGAGCGCATTCTGTGCGTGACGTTCACGAACAAGGCCGCGGGCGAGATGCGCGAGCGCATCCGCGCGCTGGCCGGGGGCGCGGCGCGGGGCATGGTGGTGTCGACCTTCCACGCGCTGGGCGCCCGCGTTCTCCGCGAGGAGGCCGAGACCCTGGGGTATGGCCGCGACTTCACCATCTACGACACCTCCGACCAGTTCGCCCTGCTTCGCAAGGTCGCCCGGGAGGTCCGCCTGGGCAACGAGACCCTCGCCCTGAAAGCCATCCAGGCCGGCCTCAGCCGCGCCAAACCCGCGGGCTTGCTGCCCGCCGCGCTGGCCGACGCCGCCGACGTCGACGACGTCGACGAAACCGTGGTGGTGGCCTACCGCCGCTACCAGGAGTTTCTGAAGTCCTACAACGCGGTCGACTTCGACGACCTGCTGCTCCTGGTGCTGCGTCTCTTCCGCGAGCACCCGGCCGCGCTGGCGAAAGCCCAGCGCCGCTTCCAGTCGGTGATGATCGACGAATACCAGGACACCAACGCCGTGCAGTTCGAGATCGCGCGGCTGCTGGTGGCCTCCCACGGCAACCTCTGCGCCGTGGGCGACGACGACCAGAGCATCTACGCCTGGCGCGGCGCGGTGCGGGAGAACATTCTGACCTTTCACCGCCGCTTCCCCGGAGCGCGGGTGGTGACGCTGGTGCGCAACTACCGCTCGCCGGAGTCCATCCTGGCCGTGGCCAACGCGGTCATCCGCCCAAGCCCGGGCCGCGCGCCCAAGGAACTGCGCTCCACGCTAGGACCGGGCGAGAAGGTTCAACTGCTGGTCTCCGACGACGACCGCGACGAAGCCCGCCGCGTCGTGGACCTCATCCGCATGCGCCGCGCCGCCGACCCCCGCGGGCGCTACGGCGACCACGCCGTGCTCTTCCGCTCCAGCAGGTTGATGCGCCTCTTCGAGGAGAAACTGCGGCTGGAGGGAATTCCATACGTGTTGATCGGCGGCCAGCGGTTCTACGACCGGCGCGAGATCAAAGACCTCTTCGCCTATCTCGCCCTCCTCGAAAACCCCCGCGACCAGGTCAGCGCCCTGCGCGTGATCAACCTGCCCCCGCGCGGCATCGGCCGCGGAACCGTCGAGAAACTGGTGAAACACGCCAGCCGCGCCGGCAAGACGCTCACCGAGGTCTGCGCCGACCCCGGGCGCGTGGACGGCCTCGGCCCCAAAGAGGCCGCCGCCGCGCGGGGGTTCGCGCAGGTGCTGCAAAAATACCGCGCGATGTCGCGCGAGCGGCCCATCGCCGAGACGCTCGCCGCGCTGGTCGAGGAGATCGACTACCGCGCCGAACTGGCCCGCGACGCCGACAGCCCCGCCGACGCCGAGCGCCGGGCGAACGGCGTGCGCGAACTGTTCGAGTCCATCGCGGCCTTCGAACGCGAGCGCCCCGCCGCCACGCTCCGCGATTTCCTGGCGGCCTCCACCCTGGCGTCCGACGCCGACGAAGAGAAAAAAACCCTCCAGCCCACCCACGTCACGCTGATCACCATGCACTCCTGCAAGGGGCTGGAGTTCCCCCACGTTTACGTCGCCGGCTGCGAGGAGGGCATTCTGCCCCACCAGCGCTCCCTGGACGAGGCCGAGGCCGACGAGAGCGACGTGGACGTGACCGTGGACGAGGAGCGCCGCCTCTTCTATGTCGCCATCACCCGCGCCATGCGCCGCTGCACCATCTCCCGGTGCCGGGCGCGCGCCAGCCGCGGCGGGCGGGTGACGCCCCGCCTTCCCAGCCGCTTCCTGGGCGACGTTCCCCCCGGCCTGCTGGCCGACGCGGGGATCGAGGTGAACCGCCCCGCCACCGCCGAGGAGCAGCGGGCCGCGCTGGAGCGCATGCTGGGGGCCATGTCGCGCCGCTCTCCGGGAGGCGGGCACAAGCCGCCTCCTTGACCACCGGCGGGCCGGGGTGGGGCCGGCGTCCCTGCCGGCCATGCAGGAAAAGCGCGGATCCTCAATCCGCAGTGGACGAGGTGGACTTGGTGGACCGGGTGGACGGAGGGAACGATGACCGTTTTTCGGAACGCACGCGGTACAGGCGCTCGGTGAAGCCCCCCTGGGTTTCAAAGGCCTTGGCCTGCGCGGCGATCTGGCGGTCGAGCAGGCTGCAAGCAACCGCCAGCAGTGCCAGCACGGCGTTAGCCGCGATCTCCGGGTAGGTGGACGGTGTGGACTTGGTGGACGACGTGGACAGGTTTTGTCCACGGGGTCCACCTTGTCCACCCAGTCCACGCCGACGCGCTTCCCGCACCCACCGTGCCACTTCATCGGCGGTGGCGCACCGGCGATCGATCAGTTCTTGCCGGCGGGAATCGCCACGATCCCAGATGGGAAGTCCGCCTCATGATTCGGGCCGTCGCTTCTTTCGTCACCGTCTCCTCCTCGGCGTCCATCAGGCGGGCATGCTCCTGAAAGCAGGCGAAACCGCGCAAACCGGGACATGCCCCACGGCGGCGATCCCCTGGGCGAAGTCCACCGCCAGGTAGCGGTGCAAGGGGGCAGCCACGTAACGCCGCAGAAGCCTCCAGAGCCAAGGCTCCTGGTGGAGGCGATAGAGCGCCCGCGTCTCGAAGCCCGCCTGTGCGAGCAGCGCCGCGAGGTCGTCGTGGGGCAGGGGCGTTTGGTGGGTGCAGTCCCCGAACCAGCGCGAAGGGTGGTGGACGTTGGGCGTGGTGACGAAGAGCAGTCCGCCAGGCGCCAGCAGCCCCCGCACCTGCTCCAGCAGCCCCAGGATCTCCAGCGGCGGAAGGTGTTCCAGCACCTCGAAGCAGAGGGCGGCGTCGAAGCGCTCCGTCACGTCCGCCAGCGCGTGATAGTCCTGCGCCGTCTCGCGGTCCGGGTCGTAGGATCGATACGTCACCCCGGCGTCGAACAGTTTGTCAATCCGATCCTTCCAGAGGCGGGCGCCGGCCCCCACGTCCAGTACTCGCGCCGGTGGGCGAAGATGCTCGCGCAGCACGGCCTCGGCCGTCGTCCGCAGCGGCAGGCGCCATACCGGGCCGAAGCGGTGCGCCGCCTCGCGGCGGCGCTCGTACAGGCGTGACCAGGAGAGGTCGGTCATGCGTCACGCGCCCACCAGCGCGGCGAAGAGGCGGTCGATCTCCGCCCGCGCGGCCCGCACGCGGCGGGCCACGGCCTGGTCACGGAAGGCGGCGCCGGCCGGCGAGTTCGCGCCCGGCGAGTCGCCGTCGCGCGCCAACCGTGCCGCCGCCTCCGGCGTGAGAAGGGCCAGACCGGCCTCGATCCGCCGGGCCAGCGCCGCCAGCCGCCGGCGGGTCGGAGCGTCGGCGCGGGGAACGGGAAGCGCCCGCAGGTAGCCCACCTTCACCTGTGGGAAGGCGCGTTGGCGGGATTCCGGGAACATCTCGCGCCACAGGCGCCGCGCCGGCGAGGAGTTCAGCCAGGCCGCCAGGAAATGGGCCGGCAACCCTTCGGGGGGGTAGATCGCCAGGCAGGAGTTGCGGAAGCAGCGCCCCTCGCGGTCTACCGCCGCCACCGGCCATCCGGCGGTTTGTCGCACCAGCACCTTTCCCGGCCCGTAACGATCGGGCGGGGCCACGCGGCAGTAGCCGCCGGCCGGCAGCGGGGCATTCACGCGCAGCCGCTTGCGCGCGGGAAGCACGTGGAAGGGGACCACGTCGCGGCCCTCGATGAGAGGCACGCCGCCCTGGTC
>JACQVU010000390.1 GCA_016209585.1 Planctomycetota bacterium | reverse complement strand
GTCCAACCCCCTGGCGCAAAGGGGCTACTCGCGCGATCACCGGCCGGACTGCAAGCAGGTGTGCGTGGCGTTGGTGGTGTCGCGCGAGGGGATGCCCGTGGGATAACGTACGCTTTTTTTCGCACATTTGAAGCGCGTGTTGGATAACGTACGCGAACGCTCTCACGGGCGCGCTCTCAACCTGACGCAAAAGCGCGCCCGCCGAAGTCCCCGCGGAGAGAGGCGCGGCCTACGCGCGCGCCGGACGCTTCGCGTCCCTCGCTCCCCGTCCCCCGTCCCTCGCCCCCGTCCCTCGTACGTGGTCTACACGCTCGCCGGACGCTCGGCCGCGCGGGCCAGCACGGCCTCGTCTTCGTACAGATCGGCGATCGCCCCGAAGGTGCGCGCGAAGGTGAACCTGGCCCGGTATTCCTCGTGGGCCGCGGCCGCCATCCGCCGGGCGCGCGCGGGGTCGGCCGGAAGTGAGGCGAGGCCATCGGCCAAGGCGCGATGGTCGTCCGGCGGGAACACCAGGGCCGTGCGCTCCGCCTCCACCATCTCGGCCGATCCCCCCGTCGGCGTGCAGGCAACCACCGTCCCGGCGGCGAACGCTTCCAGGATGGTCAGCGGCCAGGCCTCCCGCACGATGGAGGGCAGCAGCGCCACGTCGTGCCGGGCATAGACCAGGGGCATGGCCTCGTGCATCACGCCCGGCGCGAAGGTCACGCGATCCCCAATCCCCAGCGCCGCGATCTCCGCCTCCACCTCCCGGCGGTAGTCCGGCTCGCCGTGGAGCGTGAGAACGGTGAGCAGGAAGTCGCGCCGGCCGCGCCGCGCCATCTCGCCCATGGCCCGCGTGACGGTGTGCAACCCTTTCTCCCAGGTCAGCCGCCCGGTGTAGAGCAGACGCCACGGGGCGCCGCGGTCCGCGCGCGGCGGCCGCGACGCGAAGCCGTCGAAGCGATCCTCGACGCCATACGGAATGATGATCTCATGCCCCGCCCGCAGCAGGAGCGCGTGGTAGAAGTCGCGCATGAAGCGCGAAGGGAAGTGGGCCACCGTCGGTTCGAACCGGTCGAACCGCCCCGGCTCACCCGGACGCGGCGCGTAGCAGGCGGCTGGCGCGAGCGCGTCGGCGCCGGGCGCTCCCCGCTCCTGGTGCGACCACCCCTGGTGGAAACGGAGCCAGCGGTCGGAGAGGTGCAGGACGACCGGCAGGGCGAGCCGATAGCAGAAGCCGAGCAGCCCCTTGGGCAACAGGTCGAGGTTCCAGAGCGACAGCGCCTCCGGCCGGAACTCCGCGATGACGCCGCCGAGCGTCCGGGCGTCGTCGGCCAGCCGCTCGTTCTCGGACTTGGCGCTCACCACGCCCACGTGCGGTCCGTGCGCCGTAAGCAACCGGCATATCCGATCGCCGCCAGCGTCCGGCTGGTGGGAGGAGGTGAGCACGCGGGTCTCATGGCCGCGGCGGGCCAGTTCTTCCACCACCGCGCGGCAGAAGATCTCGTAGCCTCCCTTGTGGGCGGGGGGATAGAAGTTCGAGAGGAAGAGGATGCGCCGCGCGCGCGCCACGTGAAAAGGGGCGGGGGTCCGGGTTCCGAAGATCGGTCCGATCCGCCCGATCCGTCCGATCAGTCTACCTACGCCCGCCGACGCCGGACGTGAAAACCTGGCCGGGGCGGAAACCCGGACGCTCCGCCGCCGACTGGAGATGGGGCGCGGGCGTCTTGGCGGCGCGTCGGGGCTTCGCGGATGGGCTGTTGACGCCCGCGAAACCGGCGTTAAGATACTCGAACTCGCGCGGTCGGTCCTTTGGAGTCTCCATTCCTCAACAGCGAGGTTTTCCCATGAAGGCGGGAACGAAGTTCCCGGTGGTGGCTGTCGCCATCACCGTGGCGATGCTCCTGCCGGCGCGGCCGGTCGAGGGGGAGGAAGCGAAGCCGCCGGCGCCGGCCGCGGCCCCGGTGTTGCTGAAGTGGAAGTTCACCGCCGGCGAGGTCTTCACCTACACCGTCGCCAACACCCGCGTGGTGAAGGGCGAGATGGGCGGGCAGAAGATGGAGGTGCTGGAGCGCCGCGAGAAAGCGTTCAAGTTCGTGGTCAAGGAAGCCAAGCCCGACGGCAGCGCCGTCCTGGAACTGACGACGGTCAAATGTGAGCAGGCCCAGGAACAGGAAGGGCGTGAGCCGCGCGGCTGGTCCTCCACCAAGGCCGAGGACCTGGCCGCGCGTGACGTGCCGCCCGGGGTGGCCGTGGCTGCGGACCTCGACATGCCGCTCACGGTGACGGTTGACGCCACGGGCGTCATCGCGAGCGTCAACGGAACGGACGCCGTCATTGAGCGCGGGTTGCGGTTCTGCCAGGCGGACCTCAAGAAAGTGGGCGGGGAAGAGAGCCCGCTGATCAAGATGTCGCCGCTTGGCGGGTTGATCCGGCACATCCGGTCCACGTTCGGTGAAGAGGGCAAGAAGACGGAACTCAAGGGGGTTCTCTTCGACTTTCCCGACAAGCCGTTGAAGGTCGGCGACACCTGGAAGGAAGAGGTCGTCACCCAGGACGCCGAAGCCGGCACGCTGAAGGAGACCTATTCCTACGCCCTGGCCTCGGTCAAAGACGACCAGGCCATCATCCAGGTGGAGGCGAACCTGGTCTTGAAGGGCAAGGACCAGGAGGAAAAGAAGGACGACCCCGCGGAGGACGAGCACACCAAGGCCATCAAGAAGCGGCTCAAGCAGATGCAGGGCGGCGAGGCGAGCATCCACGTCGTGACTTCGACCAACCTCTATCAGCACACCTTCGACCTCAAGCAGGGCAAACTGGTCGACAGCCAGAGCAGCGGAGTGCGGAAGTTGCGCATCGACCGGGAGAATGAACCCCCGGAAACCCAGGAGATGAGCCTCTCCAGCCAGATCACCTTCGCGCGGGAAGCGGCCGGCGCGGCCAAGCCGCCCGCCGAGACGATCGCGCCGGAGTCGGGTGCGAAATCGCCTGATGACGCCAAGCCCGCCACCGGGGAGACGGGCGAGAAGAAAGAGCCATCCGCCGGCGAAGCGCCGGCGAAAGCGGGGCCGGCCGCGCCGGGAGAGCCGGCGAAGAACGCGCCGTCAGGGAAGGCCACGCCCTCCGGGGCGGCGCCGACCACGCCCGCGAAGAAAGAAGCGCCCGCCAAACCGGGCGCGGCCGCCAATCAGCCAACGGGCAAGGAGAAACCGAAGAAGTGAACCGTTTCAGTTGCCAGTAAACAGTTTTCAAAGGAAAGGCACATGACAACGCGCATGCTGAAGATCGCGTCGGTGGCCTGGGCCGTGGTGGCCCTGGGCGTCGTCGGCGCGCGGGCGGAAGAGAAGAAGACGTCGCCCACGTGGCAGTTCAAGGCCGGCGACACGTTCTACTACGAGACTCGCCTGTCGCAGGAGCAGGACCAGGGCATGGGCGGCGTCGCGAAGGAGACCGTGACCCGCATCACCGAGTTCCGGGTCGAGAAGGCTGAGGCCGCGGGCGCCGTCCTGAAGTCCAAGGTCCTGAAAGTGGTGGTCAAGAGCAAGACCCCGGCCAACCCCATGATGGAGGGAGACGAGGGAATGGAGATGGAGTGGGACTCCACCACCGGCGAGGCGCCGGAGGCGTTGCCGCTCAAGTTCCAGGCGCTCATGGTCGGGCATGAGATCACGGTCGAGGTGACCCCCGGCGGCGAGGTGAAGAAGGTCACGGGCATGGCCGAGATCGGCAAGAAAGCGCTCGGGATACTCCAGTCCGACATGGGCGCCGGCGCCGACAGCAACCCCATGGCCGCGATGCAACTGAAACAGGCCGAAGAACAGGTTAACAGCCAGTTCTCCGACGACGGCGCGAAGCGGGAACTGTCCGGTCTCTTCCTCGCCTTCCCAGCCGGCGGGATCGCCAAGGGCCAGACCTGGACCCGCACTGACGCCAGTCCCATGCCGCCGGTCGGCACGTTGGAAGAGACGGAGACCTACAAGGTCACCGAACCGGCCGGCAAGGTGAAGTTCGACATCTCCGGCACGGCCAAACTCATCCCCGCCAAGAAGGAAGAGCCGAAGAAAGAAGAGGCCGCCCCGGAGGAGGGGAACGGCGACGAGAACGCCAACCCGCTGGAGGAGATCATGAAGCATCTCAGCGGCGGGATGAAGGGCACCCTGAAATCATACAGTCTGAGCGGAGCGGGAGAGTTTGACACCACGGCGGGGCGGCTGGTGTCGCTGAAAAAGGCGGCGTCGGTGAATATCTCCATCGAAGTGCCGGTGATGGGCGAGCAGAGCATGGCGTTGACGCAGGAGATCACGGTGACGCTCGTTCCCAAGCCCGATCTGAAGGCCGCGCCGAAGGAAGAAAAGAAGGCCGAGACGACCGGCGCCGGCGAGAAGAAGGAAGCCAAGGACGCCGGCAAGGTGGCCGAGAAGAAAGCCGAGAAGAAGGAAGAGAAGGGCGCCGAGAAGAAAGCCGAGAAGAAGGAAGAGAAGGGCGCCGAGGAAGAGAGCAGCGAGGAGGGGAACGGCTGACCGACCGCGCCTCTGGCGTTCGGCGCGGTGTCTTGGCGCGTGGCGCGGGCATCCTGCCCGCGTTCTGGCGGGGGAGGTTTTCCGGCGCGGGAAGCGCGGCGTCGCCCCTCGTCCCTCGACCTTGAACGGAGGTTCGCCGCACGGGCCGCTCAGCGCCCAGGACGGCGTCGGATCGGCGTCGCCGCCAGGCGGTGCGCATCACTTCCGGCGCCTTGCGTGGCCGGCTGGTGTGCACGCCGCCCGGCGCGTCCACGCGGCCGATGCTGTCGCGGGTGCGCCAGGCGCTCTTCGACGTTCTGCGGCCGCGGCTCGCGGGAGCGCGCTTCTGCGATCTCTTCGGCGGATCGGGGGCTATCGCGTTCGAGGCCCTGTCGAACGGCGCCGCGCGCGCCGCCGTCGTGGATCTCGACCCGGCCGTGTGCCGGCTGGTCGAGAGCAACCGCGCGGCGCTTGGCCTTTCCCTGGACCGCGCCTCGGTCCACTGCGGCGATGCCCTCGAATGGATCGAAACGTTCTCCCGCGCCGGTGAGCGGTTCGACGTGGTCTGCGTCGCCCCACCCTACCGCAAGGGGCTGGTTGACGCCGCCTTGGCGCGGTTGGCCGCCCACCCCCTGCTGGCGGAGGGGGGATGGATCGTCTGCCAGCACCACGCGACGGAAAGCCCCGCGTTCTCTCCCGCGAGATTCGAGGTGCGTGGCCGCCGCCTCTACGGCCACACCGCGCTGTTGCTGTTGGCGAGCGTAGGCGTGCAAGAGGTGGGAGCGTGAGCAACCGGTGCGGCCGAGAGCGCCGGCCAGCTGGTGCACTCCCCAGCCGTGGCAAGCCACCGCGCTCCACGGCTCGCGGGAGATCGGTTCCATGCGTCCTAATGCGACTCATGCGTCCCATCCAACCCATCCACAAGCCACCGCAGTTCTGTGTGGGCGCCAAGGTTGCTGACCCATGTATTGCCACCCCTTGGCAAGTTCGGATCCGTACAGGTTCGAAGAGGGCGAGTGGCTGCGGCTGGTGATGAAAATCACAGTAGGGAAACTACAACCTCTTATTTTTCACGTGGTTACGGCTTGGCGATACGAGCCGTTGCCGGGTACGATTCGCGGTCGCCGGCGTGTGATGTGACCCGCGAGCCTCGACCAGGAACAGGCCGAAGCGAGGCGTGGGAAGCAGGGTTGCGCGCCAGCGGACCGGAAAGATGTTCATGACTTCTCAGATTCTTCGTACCCGGCACATCCTTTACTTCGCCATCCTCGCGACTGCCACTCCGCTCGCCGCGCTCGCTCAGGAACCGGCGGGCACGGCGCGGGTGATCACCTACCAGGGCAAGTTGACCGATACGGTCGGCAACGCGCTCACCGGGTCATACGACTTCGTCTTCTCTCTCTCCGACGCCGGCGCCGACGCCGACGCTTCCACCCTCTGGTCCGAAACCCATCAGGCGGTGAGCGTGGAAAACGGCTTCTACCATGTAGGCTTAGGCGACGACTCTCTCCTCTCTCCGGATATCTTCGCCGCCGCCGATCTTTTCGTAGAGGTCCAGGTCCGCCGCGCCGACCAGGGCGACTTCGAAACGCTCGCCCCGCGCCTCCGGCTGGGCAGCGTGGGTCACGCGTTCAACACGACCCTCCTGGCCGGAAACAACGCCGCCTTCTACCAGAACGCGGCCAACCTCACCGGCACGCTGGACGACTCCCGCCTCTCCGCCAACGTCGCGCGCCTTTCCGCCGCCAACCAGTTCGCGGGCGCCATCACGGTCGGCGCCGGCCTCGTCCGGATGGGCGACGGCACGCCCGCGGCGGCCGGCGCGCTGGCCATCGCCAACGGCAGCAACAGCCCGCCGGCCCTCCGCTTCAACGCGCCGGCGGCGCGCTGGGAGTTCTCCAACGACGGCATCGACTATCTCGCCGTCGGCTCCAGCGGCCAGACCACCAGCGACGCCGGCGCGCTCACTCTCGGCACGCTGGGCGACGCCCGCCTCTCGGCCAACGTGCCGCTGCTCAACGCCACGGCCAACCTCTTCACCGGCGCCGCCGCGTTCGAAGGCGGTATCGACACCGCCCGCCTCGACGCCACCGACATCAACGCCGCCGCGGCCACGATCGCCGGCGTCCTCTCAACCGCCGACCTCCAGGCCGACGCCGCGACCATCCGGGGCGCGCTCTCGGCCGACAGCGGGCAGTTCGCCGGCGTGGTTTCCGTCAGCAGCCTCTCCGCAGCCGGATTCACGGTGGACCGCGGCCTGGTGCAAAGCGTGCTCGACGTGGGCGCGCTGACGGTCGCCGGAACCGTCACGATGAACAACGCGCGGGTCACGGCGGGGCTGATCAGCCTCGGCGACGGCGCGGCGTTGACCACCCCGCTCATCGTGGCCAACGTCGGCGCGGCCAACCCGCCCGCCATTCGCTTCAACGCCGACGCGGGCGTTTGGGAACTGTCGAACAACGGCACGCTCTTCTCGGCGATCGGCGCCGAGGGACAAGGCACCACCGACGCCTCCGTCCTGGTCGCCGGAACGCTCCCCGACGCGCGCCTCTCCCCCAACGTGACGCTCCTGGGCAACGCGGTCAATGGCCCCGGACAACTCGTGGCGCTCGGCTCCAGCGGCGTCGTGCCGATGAACTCGGTGGATGGCGCCGCCGTCGCCGACGGCTCCATCACCGGGGCCGACCTCGCGCCGGGCACGCTCTCTTCCAACGAGATCGCCGACGGTTCGATCACCACGACGAAACTCGCTTCCGCGGCGGTCACCAACGCGGCGCTGGCTGACGGCTCCATCACCTCGAACAAGATTCAGCCCGGGGCGGTGAACAGCGGGGAGATCGCGCCGGGGAGCATTGGTTCTTCACACATCGCGCCGGGGAGCGTCGGCTCGTCGCACATCGCGGACGGCTCCATCACCGGCGCGGACTTGGCGCCCGGCACGCTCTCTTCCAACGAGATCGCCGACGGTTCGATCACCACGACGAAACTCGCTTCCGCGGCGGTCACTAACACGGCGCTGGCTGACGGCTCCATCACCTCGAACAAGATTCAGCCCGGGGCGGTGAACAGCGGGGAGATCGCGCCGGGGAGCATTGGTTCTTCACACATCGCGCCGGGGAGCGTCGG
>JACQVU010000388.1 GCA_016209585.1 Planctomycetota bacterium | reverse complement strand
GTGGGAACGCGTTTCAAACGGGCCGGCGCCCGCTGGGAGGAAGCCAGTGCCCAACGCCTGCTGGCGCTCGCTGCGCGTGGCGTGGCGCAACGGCGACTGGCAGCGCCTTCACCCCGACGTGAATCCTCAGTACATCAAGCAGCACCTGGCGGCGTGAGAGCGCGTACAACTTCGATCTGCACCCACACGACGGGGCGGCGCTTTCCTTTCCCGGCCAAGCCGATAGAATGTGCTTGGTGGGTGCGCGGGGGTCCTTCCCGGCGCGCCACGAAGGCGACGGGCCGCGTGGAACATGGCGCGGCACCGTGCGGCGAGGCGCGCGGCCCGCGCCCGTGGCGCAGAGGAGCGACATGACTTGGTTACACAAGGCGCGTCCGTTCTTCCTGGTGGTCGCGGCCGCGGTCGTGGCGCTGGATTTGTGGTCCAAGGAGTGGTTCTTCGACTGGCTTTCGGTGCCGGAGTTCGATACCCCAGCCGCCGCCGCGGAGTTCCGCGAGCACCACAACGGACGGGAGCCGGCCTCGTCGCTGGAAGTCTTCCACTGGCAAAGGGAACGGTACGAAAGGGCGCTGAGCGCCGAGCGCCAACTGCTTGGCGACAAGGCTGATGGGCGGCCGAGGAAGTACCAGCGCGTCGTCTCGCCGGCCTGGTTCGACTTCACCGCCAGCATGAACGCGGGCGCGTTCGCCAGTTGGCTGGCCGGCCACCGCGTGCTGCTGCTGGTGCTCGCCAGCGCGGCGGCGGCGCTCATCGTGCTCTACCTGGCGCGTTGGGCCGCGCCCGGCCGGTTGGCTGAGACGGCGGTGGGCTTGGTCTTCGGGGGGGCGGTGGGCAACCTGTGGGACCGCTGGACGCTGGGCGCGGTGCGCGACTTCGTTCACGTGCACTACTACGACTACTCGTGGCCCATTTTCAACGTGGCTGACAGCGCGGTCACGGTGGGGGTCGCCGCGCTCATGATTCAGGAGTTCTTCCGCGCCAAGCCGGAGGCGGAGCCGTCCTCCGAAGCGGCGGCGCCGGTGGCGATCGCGGCTTCCTCCCCGGCGGCGGGGTCGGCCGGGATCGTGACCGCCTCCTCCCCAGCGCCCGCCGCGGGCGCCGCGCGGGGGGCGGCGGGTGAGCGGCCTTCCCAGTCGGCTCCCGTGGCCGCGGCTGGCGCCGCCGCCGTCTCTCCGTGCTGCGCGAGCCGCGATGTGAAGCAGCCCGCCGCGACCGATCCCGTCGCCGGCGGAGCCGGGGCTGGGCGCGCCGCGTCGGCCGTGAAAGAGGGCGTGGAGGCAGACACCGCCATGCTCCTCGCGGGCGCGCTTGCCGCGCGGGCCGTGGCGACGGAAGCGGACGCGGGAACGGACCTTTCGGACGTCGACCGGGGCGCGGAAGCGGACCTTTCCGAATCCGACGCCACCGACGGCGACAGCGACGGCGACGTAGGCCAATGATCCCGACCCACGCCGGCGATGGCTGCTGACACGGCGCTCCTGGTGTGCGCGCTTCTCGCCGCCGAGGCCGGCGCCGGCGCCGGTTTGGGCGGCGACGCTGGCGACGCGCCCGGCGACTGGCTCACCACGGTCTGGTGGCTGCTGCCGGTGTGGAAGTGGCTCGGAATCGTTCTGGCGCTGGGCGCCGCGGCCGCCTTGGCGCGGACGCTGGAGGCGCTCCTTTTCGCGCGCCTGTTGGCGCTGGTTGAGCGCGGCGCCGCGGCCGGCGCGGGAGCGGCCGCGAACGCGGCGCGCCGGCGGATGCGCGGGCCGGTGTGGACTTTCTGTCTCGCCGGCGGCGGCTGGACGGCCTTCGTGCTGTTCGCTCAACCGGTGGTTTCGGCGGCGACGGCCGATTTCGTTCACGCCGGGGCGCTGGTGGCGACGCTGGCGGCCGGCGCGGTGGGTCTCTCGCGCGCTGGCGCGGCGGCGGCACAGGCGCGCCTTTCGGGAACCGGGTGGCCGCGCGCGTTTGAGCAGGAGGCGGCGGCGTTCATCTCGCGCGGCGGGGCGTTCGGCGCGTGGACGGCGGCGGGAGCCGTGTTCCTGCTCGCGGCCGGCGCGCCGGCCGGGGTGGCCATCGCGGCGCTGTTGCTGGCGCTGGCCGGCGCGGCCGCGGCGCTTGGCGTGGGCTTCACGGAAGAGATGGCCGGCCTTCGTCTCCTTTTGCGGCGCCCGTTCGCCGTGGGGGATCGCGTGCGGGTGCGGTTGTCCGGCCTGCCGCCGCTGGAGGGGCGGGTGACGGGCGCGGGCCTTCGCGGGGTGGAGATCGCGGGCGACGACGGCGCGCTGACGCGCTTGTCCGCGACGCAGGCGACGGCCGCGGTGATCGAGAACCTCTCGGCCAGCGCCGACGCGCCGGTGTCGTTCGACCTGGTCGTTCCCAGTTTCGCGACGGCGGAGCAGATCCGCGGCGCGCTGGCGCGGCTGCGCAGGGCCGTGATGGAGGAGCCGTGCGTCGACGCCGCCACCGTGGAGGTGCGGTTCGCCGGTTTCTCGGATCGTGGTTTCATCCTCAACGTGGCGTTCGCGGCGCGCGCCGCCGACGCCCTCATCCGCGCCGCCGCCCGGGAGCGCGTCAATTTCCGGCTGCTGGAGACGCTCGACCAACTCGGCCTGACCTTGCCGCCGCCGCTGCGCGCCAGGGGCTTCGCCGGGGAGGCGCCGTGCGACCCGGCCGTGCCTCCTCCGCCGGCGTCCCTCGGCCGCGAGGGCGGGATGGTCGAGGTCAACTGAGCGGAAGAACCACGAATGGACACGAATTGACACGAATCTGGTGTTCATTCGTGGTTCTCTTCCTGAGCGCGTGCCAACGAACCGAACTGAGGCGGCGCGGATGCCGAACCGGATCGCGGACCGGGAGGCGCGGGGGCGGGCGATCCGCGGGATGTTCTCGGCCATCGCGGGGCGATACGATCTGCTCAACCGCCTGCTCAGCGCCGGGATCGATCTCTCCTGGCGGCGGCGGACGGTGGAGACGTGCGCGCGAGACGCGGCTGGCGACGCCCCGCCGCGGCGGGTGCTGGACGTCTGCGCGGGCACGGGCGACCTCGTGCTGGCCTGGCGCCGGGCGCTGCCGGGGGCGCGCGTGGTGGGGGCCGACTTCTCCGCGCCCATGGTGCGAATCGCCCACCGCAAGGCGCGGGAGGAAGGTGGGCCGCCGCGCCCGCCGCTGTTGCTGGCCGTGGCCGACACGCTGCGCCTGCCGTTCAAAGGCGGCGCGTTCGACCTGGTCTCCATCGCCTTCGGCCTGCGCAACCTGGTGGACCTTGACGGCGGCCTGCGCGAAATGGCCCGCGTGACGCGACCGGGAGGCCGGGTGGTGGTGTTGGAGTTCACGCAGCCGCCGGGGCGGGTGTTTCGCGCCCTCTATTACTGCTACCTCAACGTGGTGCTACCCGCCGTGGGGCGGCTGATGGCCCACGGCCGGACACGGGCTTACCGCTACCTGGCCCAGACGGTGCGGGCTTTCCCCGGGCCGGAGCGGCTGGCGGAGATCATGCGCCTCGAGTGCGGCGGGGAAGTGTCTTACACGTTGATGACTGGCGGCGTCGTGGCCGCGCACGTGGCGCGGGTCGGTTCGACGGGGCGTGGGACGAGGGGCCTCCCGATCCCCGATCCCCGAC
>JACQVU010000397.1 GCA_016209585.1 Planctomycetota bacterium | reverse complement strand
GGCCGACCTGGAGCGCGCCGGGCGCCTGCTGGTGGACGACGAGCGCGGGGGGCGCGTCACCACCATGGAACGCGCGGGGTGCGTCGTCGGGCGCGTGCGGCTCGGCAAGGGTGGCGACCCCTATCTCTTTTCGGCAGCCGATCGGCGCTCCTTTGACTTATACGCGGGAGACCTGCGCGGCGCCCCGCCGGGCGACCAGGTGGCGGCGCGGGTTCAGCGCCGTTCAAAAAAACGCGCGCACCCCCTTCGCGCCGATGACCGCGAGCGCGCCACCGTGGTGAAAGTGCTTCAGGAACGCACGCGCGGCATCTTCGGCGTGGTCGAAGGCGGCCGGCGCGGCGAACCGAGGATCGTGCTGTTCGATCAGGACTATCCCCGCACGGTCGACATCCACGAAAAAGACGCCGACCGCGTCCGCGTCGGCGACATGGTGGAAGTGGGGGAAGTGCTCACCAACCGCCGCTTCCCCACCGCCCGCCGCGTTACCGTCGTGGGCGACATCGACGACCCCGCCGCCGACGCCGACTTCATCATGCGCGCATTCGGCATCGATCCCGAATGGCCGGCCGAGGCGCTGCTCGAAGCCCGCGCCTTCCCCGCCGGTGCGCCCCTGAGCGGCCGGGAAGACCTCACGCGCGAAACCGTCGTCACCGTCGATCCCGAGGACGCCAAGGATTTCGACGACGCCGTCTCCATCCGCGCGCTCGACGGCGGCTCGTGGGAACTGGGCGTCCACATCGCCGACGTGTCGCACTTCGTTCAACCCGGAACCGCCCTCGACCGCGAAGCCCTGCGCCGGGGCAATACCTGTTACCTGCCCGGCCGCACGGTTCCCATGCTGCCCGAACGGCTGTCGAACGACCTCTGCTCGCTGCGGCCCGGCGAAGTGCGCTTCACCAAAAGCGCGTTCATCACCATCGACGGAAACGGCGACCCCGTCGATTGGCGCTTGTCGAAGACGGCGATTCGCTCCGCCCGCCGTTTCTCCTACCCCGAAGTGATGGACCTGCTCGAAGGCCGCCCGGTGAACGACGTGACCGACGCCGTACGCGCGCTGGTGCTTCGCATGCGCGACCTCGCGCGAATCATGAAGGCCCGCCGCACACGGCGCGGCGCGCTGGTGCTCGAGATGCACAAGGGCAAGGTCTGGCTTCGGCCGGATCACCTGCTGGAGCGCGTCGAGCCGGAAGTGCAGGACCTTTCCCACAGCATCATCGAGGAGTTCATGCTGGCGGCGAACGTCGCGGTGGCCAGCACGCTTCACCGCGCGGGCCTGCCGGGGGTCTATCGCGTGCACCCGCGCCCCCAGGCCGACGACCTGGACGACTTCCGTGGATTCGTCGAGGAACTGGGCTACCGCCGCGGCGCCGGCGGGAAAGGCGACGCCGGCGCGTTCGAAATGCAGGACGTCATCGCCTGGATCCACGGCCAGCCCGAACAGCACGCGGTGAACTACGCCCTGCTCCGGTCGCTCAAGCAGGCGGAGTACTCGCCCTTTCCCGAAGGCCACTTCGCCCTCGCGGAGCGCGACTATTGCCACTTCACCTCGCCTATCCGCCGATACCCCGACCTCGTCGTTCACCAGGTGCTCGACCAGTGGCTGGCGGGGAATCTTGGCGGGAAGGAGATCGCCTCGTTCGGTTTCGCTCTGCCCGGCGTGGCGCGCGGTTGCTCGTACACCGAGCGGCAGGCGGAGCAGGCTGAGAGGGAACTCGCGAAGATGAAGGTTCTGCGCCACCTGCAATCGCACATCGGCGCCGAGTTTGGCGGAACGATCACCGGCGTGGCTGAACGGGGCCTGTTCGTCGAGTTGGACGAGTACTTCACCGACGGTATGATCCCGCTTCGGGGCATGGGGGCGCACCACGCCACGCGGAGCCGCTTCGCGGCATCGGTGCATACCGATTCCGGCGCGCACTTGTTCCGTCTGGGCGACCGCGTGAACGTGCTGATCGCGTCCATCGACCTCATCCGGCGCGAAATGGACCTGGAACTGCTCAGCCGCGAGAGGCGGGACCGCGCGGGCGTGGTCAGCGCGAAACCCGCTCCGGGAGCGCGCCAGGAGCGCGCGCGCCAACCGACGAAACAACGCCGGAAGAACAGGAATGATCGAAGTCGGACGTGAAAAAAATCACGTCCCGCGATCCCGCAGTCTCCGCTCGCGGTGGCGGCTACACTATGATACCGTGCCGCTCATCGCCGGGCGCTGACGCTTCCGCGCCGCGACCCCGCGCGCCGCCGACGCGGGCGGGTTCCCATGGGGCCGAACAACACGACCAGGGCCGCGGCCGGAAAGAAGAAGGGCGCGGCGCATGGCCTGACGGCGTTCCTGCGCGAGGTGCCGATCTTCCGGGAGTTGCCGCCGGAGTCGCTCGCCAACGTCGCCCGCATCCTCCGGCGCGAGCGGTACGCCAAGGGGCGCTACCTGTTCCGGGAGCACGAGCAGGGCGACACGCTCTACATCGTCTCCTCCGGCCTGGTGCGCATCGAGCAGGCCTCCCCCTCCGGCCGGGTGAAGACGCTGGCGCTTTTCCAGCCGGGTTCGGTGTTCGGGGAAATGGCGGTGCTGGACCAGGACACTCGCTCGGCGTCGGCGATCGCCGCGGAGGAGGCGGAGATCTTCGTCATCGGCAAGCAGGACTTCCAGGAGATGCTGCGCCAGAACCCGCAGATGACCATGAACATCCTGCGGGTGCTCTGCGATCGGCTGCGCGCGGCGAACGCCCAGATCCAGGACCTGACGTTCAAGAGTCTTCCCGGTCGCATCTCCAGCACCATCGCGAAACTGGCGGAGAAGTTCGGCGTGGCGGTGGCCGACGGCGTGATGATCAACGTGCGCCTGACGCAGCAAGAACTGGCCGACCTGGTGGGCACGAACCGCGAGTCGGTGTCGAAGGCCATCAGCGCCTACCGGAAGGAAGGCTCGGTGCGCGTCGAGGACCAGAAGATCGTCGTCACCGATCGCGCCAAACTGCTCGGCTGGTCCTGACGACTCCGCGCGGGCCTCCGCCCCCTCACCCCCAACCCCTCTCCCAACGGGAGAGGGGAGCGGGCCGCGGCGAGCGCTACTCCTCCACCTCGGCCTTGAAGCCGGCGATCACCCGGGCCTCCAGGTGTTTCGGCAGGATGTCATACTCCGACGGCTCCACCACGTAGTCGCCCTCGCCCTGCGTCATCGCCCGCAGCGAACTGGCGTAATTCTGCATCTCCGACAGCGGCACGCGCGCCTTGATCACCTGGAAGTCGCCTTCGGCGTCCATGCCGATCACCCGCCCCCGCCGCACGCTGTTCAGGTCGCTCGTGATCTCGCCGAGAAACCGGTTCGGAATGGTGATCGTGGCGATGGCGTACGGCTCCAGGATGCCGGGGTTGGCCTGCAAAAAGGCCTCCCGGAAGGCGTTCTTCCCGGCCGTCTGGAAGGCCACGTCTTTGGAGTCCACCGGGTGCTCCTTCCCGTCCCACAGCGAGACCTCCACGTCCACCACCGGGTAGCCGGCCAGCACCCCCTTGGACATGCGGTCGCGCACCCCCTTTTCCACCGAGGGCACGTAGTTGCCGGAGATCGCCCCGCCGAAAATGTCGTTCTTGAACACCAGCGGATCCTCGCCCCCGCGCGGCGCCGGCCGCACGCGGATCGCCACCTCCGCGAACTGCCCCGCCCCGCCCGTCTGCTTCTTGTGCCGGTAGCGCGACTCTCCCTTGCCGTTGATCGTCTCCCGATAGGGAATCCGCGGCGGCTTCGTCTTGCACGCCACTTTGAAGCGGGTGTGCAGCCGCTCCAGCATCACGCGCAGGTGCAGGTCGGTGAGGCCCGAGGTCGTGAGCTCCTGGATTCGCGGGTCGCGGTTGACGTTGAACGTCGGGTCCCCCTGCGCCAGTTTGCGCAGCGAGTCGCCCAACTTCTGGATGTCCTTCTGCTCGGCAGGCTCCACCGCCAGCATCACCATTGGGCGGGGGAAGGGCAGCGGCTCCAGCACGCCGGCCACGGCGGGGTCGCGCACCGTGTCGCCGCAGGAGAGGGCGTCGATCTTCGGCACGGCCACGATGTCGCCGGGGCCGACCGCCCCCACTTCCTTCCGCTCCTTCCCCAGCGGCCGGCCGGGCGGCATCATCTTCCCCGGCTTGCCGCCGGCGGGGTCGGCGAAGGGAACGTCGCGCGCCAGCGTGCCCTGGTAGACGCGGATGAAGTTGATCTTGCCGATGACCGGGTCGATGAGCGTGCGCACCACCCGCCCCAGCAGCGGCTTGGCGGCGTCGGGTTCCGGCGCGGCGGCCTCGGCGCCATCCGCCCCCACGAGTTTCGCCCGCACCCCCATGGCCGGGCTGGGGCAGACGGTGACGATGAAGTTCAGCAACTCGTCGAAGCCGATCGCCTTGGCCGACGACGTGAAGAGGATCGGGCAGACCGTTCCAGCCCAGATCGCCTTGCAGAAGGCGGCGTTGGTCTCGTCGGCCGAAATCTCGCCGCCCTCCAGGTAGCGCGTCACCAACTCGTCGTCGGCCTCGTAGATGGCGCTCTTCAGCCCTTCGGCGAACGACTCCGCCTTCTTCCGGGCGTCAGCCGGGGCATCCGCCGCCGGCGTGAGGACGTTCACCAGGCCCGACACGGCCTCGCCGGCGCCGATGGGCACTTGCAGGGGATTGCACACCGCCCCGAACGTGGCCCGGATGGCGGCGATGAGCGCGTCCACCGCGACGTTCTCCGCGTCGATCTTCGTCACCACGATGATCCGCGGCTGGCCGGCTCGCCGCGCCAGCGCCCACCCCTTGCGGGTGTTCACGCTCACCCCCTGGTTGGCCGCGATCACCACCGCCGCCGTCTCGACGGCGGCCAAGCCGCCCACCGTGGCGCCGGCGAAGTCGGAGGCGCCGGGGGTGTCCACCAGGTTAAGGTGGGTCTTCTTCCACTTCCCGAAGCCGAACCCGGCGTCGATGGTGCCGCCGCGGTCGCGCGCGTCGGCCTCGTAGTCCAGCACGGAGTTTTTCTCAGCCGGCTTGAACCACTTGGTGGTGCTGCCCATCTTGAAGAGCAGCCCCTCGGCGAGCGTGGTCTTGCCCG
>JACQVU010000406.1 GCA_016209585.1 Planctomycetota bacterium | reverse complement strand
GGCCACCACGAAGGTCTCCACGCTGTCGCTCCGGGAGGCCGGCGGTTTGTATGATTTCACGAACTCGAAGCGGCGCCGGATTTCGGCGAGCACCTCCCCGAAGCGCCGGCCCTGGAACATCTTCGCCACGAAGTGGCCCCCGCGCCGCAACTGCCGGTCGGCAATGGCCACTGCAGCCTCCACCAGCGCCACCTGGCGCAGGTGGTCGCCTTCCCGATCTCCGGTGGTGATGGGCGCCATGTCTGAAACCACCACGTCGAACCACGGCATGCGCAAGGCGTCGGGCGCGCCGTCCCACGCGAGCACGTCCTGCGCCGCCATCCGGCAATGGGGCGGCAGGGAGACGCCCGCCGGCGCGAGGTCGACGCCCTGCACGCGGCCGCGCGGGCCGACCGCCTCGCCGGCGTATTGCGTCCAACTGCCGGGCGCGGCGCCCAGGTCGAGCACCCACATGCGCTTCTTGAAGAGGCGGTACTTGCGGTCGATCTCTTCCAGTTTGAACGCCGAACGGGCCGCGTAACCAGCGGCGCGAGCCTTGACGGCGTAATGGTCGGGACGGCTTCGATCCGTGGCCATGGCTTCCCCCGGAACTGGCTTCCCTCTCCGGGCGGAACCAGCGTAACAAAGCGGTCGCCGACTGTCATCGGTCACGGGGGGCCGGCGACCGACACGGAGTCCAACCCTTTTTGTTTGCGGTGGCGGCAACGCCGACCGAAAATGCGCGCCCCCACTGGGCGCCCGCAGTCGGCGCCGGCGGCGGGAAAGGAGATCGGCCGTGCGCGCGGTGGACATCGCATCCTGGGTCACGTTGACGGCCGGCTGCGCCCTGGCCCTCGCCGCCGGCTGCGGCTACAGGCCGGAAGCGCGGGAAACGGCTTCCCCATCCGCGGAACGCGCCCACCAGCCGGAGATGCGCCCGCCAGCGCCGCCGGCGGGCGGCCGTGACGCGGTCGGGGCCGCGAAGGCGGAGAAGGACCTGCCGCGCTCCCTGCCGCCGGAACCGCCCTGTGAAGCGTCGGAACCAAGCCTCACCAAGGGGGAAGAAGCGGCCCGCGGGCGGGATGCCGCCCGCGCCACGGCGGCGGCTCGCGCGGCCCGCGCGGAACAGGTCGCCCGCGCCGAGGCGGCTCGCGCGGAAACCGAGTTGGAGGCGAAGCGGCGCGCGCAGGCCGAGGCGGGCAGCAAGATGAAGGCCGGCGACAAGGTCGCCGGGGGCGACGAAATAGGATCGTGGGAGGAGGAGCCAGCCGCCGGCGAGGTCACGGCGCCGCCTCCCAAGCCCGCGCCACCTGGGGCCGCCGGCGCGCAGCCTTCGAAGCCGCCCACGCCGCCGGAGCCTGCGGCCGCGGGCGCTCCGGGGGCTGGGCGTCGCGCGCCGCCCGTGGCCGCCACCACCGGGTTGGACGACGAAGAGCTCGCGCGCCTGAAACGGCTGCTGGCGCTGGCCGCGAACCGGTCGGCGGCGCGGTTGAGCGTGCAGTTGGGCGGCGGCGCCTGCCGGGTAACGGGCGTGGAACTTGCGCCCGACGGCGCGTCGGGCCGCGCGTTCCTCTCGGTGCCGGGGAGGCTCGTCGGGGAGGCCGGCCGGGTGCTGGAGGACGGAGAGGTCGTGCTGCGCTACCACCGCGACGCGGCCGGCGGGGATTTCGACGAAGGCGAAGTCACCGACCGCGGCGGCAAACGTTTCGCGCTGGCCCTTCAGATGTTGAAGCGGTAGCCCCCACCGATGCCCGCGCCAGCCTCGCCCCGCCTTGCCGTCGCGGCTGACGCCTGTGAGGAAATGGCGCGCCACGCGCGCGAAACCTATCCCCACGAGTGCGTCGGTTTTTTGATCGGCCGTTGGAAGGAGCCGCGTTCGGTCACGCGGGTCCGGCGCGCCACCAACCGCGAGACGGCGCGGGCGGCCGACCGGTTCGATCTGGATCCGCGGGAGCACTTGGCGCTCGAACGCGAACTGGCCGCCGCGAAGGGGGACGCGGCGGGCGGGGAGATCGTCGGCTTCTACCATTCCCACCCCGACCATCCGCCGCGGCCGTCGGAGACGGACCGGGGGTGGTGGAACCCCTGGCCCGGGTATTCCTTCGTCATCGTCGCCTGCGCCGGGGGGAAAGAGACGGAGTTGAAGTCGTGGCGACAGGTGGGCGAGACCGGCGTCTATGAAGAGGAGGTGGTCGCCCCCCGCCCGACCCCGGCGCCCGCCGCCTCCCCGAAGGCCGCGAAGTCGGTGGCGCCTGCCGCGGACCGCCCGCTGCGGGTGCTGGTGGCCGACGATCAGGAAGACGACCGCCGCCTGTTGCGCCGGGTGCTGGAGAGCATGGGGGTGCGCGACATTCGCGAGGCGACGAGCGGCTCCGACGCCTTCGTCGAGTTGAATCTCTCCCGGCCCGATCTGGTGATCTTCGACTGGCTGATGCCGTTCCGCGACGGTCTGAGCCTGGTGCGCGAGTTCCGCGGCGAAGGCGGCGAGGCGCCCGTGATCCTGGTGACGGCGGTGGCCGACCAGGCCAACGTGGAGACGGCGAAATCCAGCGGGGTGGACGCCTACATCACCAAGCCCTTCACGCTGCGCCACCTTCGCGAGACGATCTCGGCCGTGATCCGCGAGAAGTTGCCCGAGTTCGCGGCGACGCTCCGGCGGCGCTGATTGAGCCGCATGCTCATCGCGGAGGACGCCGAGGAACGCAGAGACTGCCCGCATGTTCAAGAACGACAAAAAAGTTGTCCGCCTTCACCACGAAAGGGCGCGGACCGCGGAGGGAGACGAGGTGAAAGAACTGGCGGAGACAGTTGTCGGGAACTTCCACGCGCCGGTGTGGTGAAGTCATGACGAGGCGAAAAGCAGGCCAGAAGCGTCTCGGCACGAACCGCAAGACCGGCCGTGTTCCGGGGCGCGCGGCGAAGCCGCTCTCGGGCCGGACCGTGGTGGTCACCGGCGGCTCCGGCTTCGTGGGCAGTTACGTGGTGGACGCGCTGGCCGCGCGCGGCGCGCGGGTGCGCAACTTCGATCTCCGCCCGCCGACCTACGCCCAGGAGGCGGAGCACATGGCCGGCGACCTGCTTGACGCCGCGGCCTTGGCGCGTTGCTGCCGGGACGCCGACTACGTCTATCACTTCGCCGGCGTGGCCGACCTTGGCGACGCCAACGTCCGCCCGCGGCGCGCGGTGGAGGTGAACGTGGTCGGCGCCGCCAACGTGCTCGACGCTTGCCGCGCCGCCCGCGCGCGGCGGCTGCTCTTCGCGTCCTCCGTCTACGTCTTCTCGCGCTATGGCGGCATCTATCGGTGCACCAAGCAGGCCGCGGAAGAGTTGATCGTCGAGTACAGCGCCCGCTTCAACCTGCCCTATACCATCCTGCGTTTCGGCTCGCTCTACGGCCCGCGCGCCGACGAAACCAAATACGGCCACCGCCTGGTGCTTGAAGGGCTGCGCCGGGGCCGGCTGCCGCTCTACGGCGGCGCGGACGACCTGCGCGAGTACATCCACGCCCGTGACGCGGCCGAGATCGCCGTCGACGTCCTCGCCCCGGAGTACGCCGGCCGCTTCCTCACCGTCACCGGAACCCAGGCCATGCGCCGCCGCGACCTCCTGCGCATGCTCGCGGAGATCCTGCCGGGCAACGTGCGGATCGAGGAGACCAGCCGCGACTTCAGCGAGCATTACGCCATCACCCCCTATTCGTTCCATCCGCGCGTCGGCGAGAAGATCACCCGCCACGTCCACGTGGACCTCGGCCAGGGGCTGCTCGAAGTCGTCGCCTGGCTCCACGACCAGCATCAGTAGTCACTCCGCTCGCCGAAGCGGGCGTCGAAGAGGGCGGCGAGGTCGGCCATCACCTGCTCGGCGTCGTCGCCCTCCGCGCGCGCCGTCACCACCGTGCCGTGCACGGCCGCCAACGTCACGAGCTCGATGGGGCTGCGGGCGTCAGCCACCCGCGAGCCGACTTGCAGCGTCACGCGGGAGGCGTGGCGCGCCACCACTTCGGCGACCAGTTGCATGGGGCGCACGTGCAACCCCACCGGGTTGTTGACCGTGAACGCGCGGGTGACGATGGGCATGGATGACGCGCGCGGCTCCTTGCAATGAAAAGGCACAGAAGGCGCGGACTGGGGGACGAGGGGCGCGGGGCTGGGTGCTTGGTGCTGGGTGTTGGGTGCTGGGAATCTGACCTCTCTGTGTTCTCTGTGTTCTCTGTGGCGAAGGGGCGTGGGGCGAGGCAATGGCTGACCACTGACAACTGACCACTTCCCTTGTGTCTCTTGTGCCTCTTGTGGCCATGCTGCCTTTCCTACCCGCGGACCGGAGATCGGCTGGCCGGCCAGATGCGCTCGACGATGATCCGGGCCGTCTCCACCGGATTGTGCCGCACCAGGTCGCCGGGCGCGGCCAGGTCGGCCGTGTAGAGCCGCACGCCGTGCCGGGCGAGGCTCACCTCGTCGCTCGCCAGCACCTCGGTGGAGCCTTGCGCCGCGTAGCGCCCCGACACGCTCTTCTCCACCCGCCGGCGGTTGGCCAGCGTCACCTCCACGAACCCGGAGAAGGTGTGCGCCTCGATCGCCAGCACGTGATCGAACACCGTGTACCCATCGGTCTCGCCCGGCTGCGTCATCAGGTTGGCCAGGTAGACCCGCCGCGCGGCCGAGGCGCGAATGGCCTCCACCACCCCCCCGGCCAGCAGCGCCGGGATGATGCTGGTGTAGAGCGATCCGGGGCCGAAGATCACCAGGTCGGCGCGCGCCAGCGCCGCCAGCGCCTCGGCCGGGGCGCGGCCGGCGTCGGGCCGCAGTTCGATCCGCCGGATGCGCTTGCCCGCCTTCCCGATGGCCGATTCTCCCGTGGTCTTGCTGCCGTCGGGGTGCTCCGCCACCAGCGTCACCTTCGCCAGGTTGGCCGGCAACACCCGCCCGCGCACCTGCAGGATGCGGCTGGCCTCCTCCATCGCCGCCAGGATGTCTCCCCCGCACACTTCGATCAGCGCCGTGAGCAGCAGGTTCCCGAACGAGTGCCCCGCCAGTTCCTTGCCCGCGAAACGGTGCGAGAACAACCGCGGCAGGATCGACCGATCGTCGGCCAGCGCCACCAGACAGTTCCGCAAATCGCCCGGTGGGATGATGCCGTGCTGCCGCCGCAGCCGCCCCGAACTTCCCCCGTCGTCCCCCACCGTGACCACCGCCAGGAGATCGGCGGTGAACTCCTTCAGACCGCGGAGGATGGTGGACATCCCCGATCCGCCGCCGAAAGCCACGACGCGGGGAGGGGCGTTGGGCATGGACCTTCAGCCTCTGGCGCCGGCCTTCGTCTTCACCTTCGCCTTCGCCCCCCGGCCTTTCGCCTTCGGCGGGGAACCTTTTGTCTTTGCTCCCCGCCTGGAACCGCGAACCGCCGGCGCCGGGGCTGGCCCGGCGGCCGGCCGCGCCGCGCCGCCTCCCGCCGCGGGCAGCGCGCGGCGCACGCGCACTTCCACCTTCGGCTCGCGGGTGGGCGGCGGCTCCGGCTCTTCCTTTCCCGCCGCCGGCACGGGCCCCGCGGCCCGGGTCATCCGCCACCGGGGCGGGCCGCCGGCGGCGGCGCGCGCCACGCGCGCGGCGCCGCGCGACCAGCCGGGGTAGCGGGAGTCGGCGTAGCGCTCCCGCACGTAGTCGACGAATTCGTCGAGCACGATACCCAGGAGCGTCATAAGCAGGAACTCGGTGTCGTCAAGTTCCCCCGCGTTGGGCATCAGATTGAAGCGGAACTTCCGAGGCTTCCACACGCCGTCTTTCACCCGCCACTTCTTCTTCAGGTCGCGCTCGTCGAAGGTGTCCACCTCCGGGTGAAACGAGGCCAAATACTTGTTGAGCAGCCGGAAGTCGAAGTAGGCGCCGCGTTCGACCCGCTCGAACGCCTCGCGCACCGCCTTCACCGCCTCATAGGCGAAGCGGCACACCCCCTCGAACCGGCGGTCGGGGTACATGTCTTCCCCGCGCCGCACCAGCGACATGAGGAAGCGGAACGGCCCCTCCCACCCGCGCCATTCGCCTTGGGCCTCGATCGCCCGAACCCAGAAAGGCTGATCAGCCTCCGAGGAAGCGCCGCCGTCGCCAGATTGCTCGTCCGCGACCATGCTTCACGACCTCTCCGCAGACCCCCGCCGCTCAGACCGCGTACGCTACCACGCCCAGCCCGCGCGCGGAACTTTCTTCCGGCCCCCGGCTTGGGAGTGCGGCGGTTGCCGGTGACCGTTCACCGGGGGGCGGCGCCGGTCGCTCACGCTCTCATCTCTTGGGCCGGCCGCCACCAGGCGGTCCGCCGCTCGACGCCCTGACGGGCGCGGAACGGACGATCCGACGAATCCGACTGAGCGGACCGATCCCGCGCCCCTCGTCCCGCGCCCCTCGCTCCCCGCCCCTCGCCCCTCGCCCCCCGCCCATCCCGGACCCGGAGCCACGCCCGTTGGCCCCCGTGCTGCTCTGGCTGCGGTATACTGATCCCGGTGTCGTCCCTTTCCTGATGGCCATGGAATCTCGCCTTACCTTGCAACCCTTCGGCGGACTCTGGAGCATCGTCGGGCTGGTCGCGGTCTCCTGCGAGGACGGGCCGGCCGGCCCCTATGGCTTCAACGCTGTCGTCGGCCACCACCTGCTGCGGGTGGTGGCGCGGGAGGGCGCCTTGGCGCTGCTCGCCGGTGAAATCGACGAGGGCGGCCAGCCACTGCGCATGGAGGAGGGCCGAGCCGACCCCGGCGGCGCGGTGGGCTTCCGCCTGGTGGGCGACGGCGTGGGCGACATCCCGCTGGCGCTGGACGAGCGCAACCGCTTCATCGGCCATGCGACGCCGCTCGCCGCCTGGTGGCGGGAAGGGATCCACGACGGCGTGGACTCGATAGACCACGGCGTGATCGAAGGCGAGCCGTTCGTGGCCCACTTCCTCCGCGACGGCGCGGTTCACCAGACCGTGGCGCGCTGGCGCGGCGCGTGGTCGGCGTGCGTTTACCGGCTCCGGTCGATCCGCGTCACCCGGGTTCTCCCGGCCGGTGACGGGCCAGGGCGCAAGGCCTCCTTCGACCTGCCGGCCCGCACGCCGCTCATCGCCGCCGCCGGCGATCGCCTGCGTCTCTCGGCGAAGGGGAATGAAACCGAGCCGGAGGCCGGCCAGCGCCTCTACCTCAACGCCGTGCAAGCGCGCACCACCTGGACGCTGGCCGCGGCCGACGGCGGCGCGGCGCGGGAGATCGGCGCCGGCGAGATCACCATTCCCGCGCCGCCGCCGGGCGACTACCGCGTCACGGGGCGATTCGGCGCGGAGGAGGCGACGCTCTCCATCACCCTGCGGGTGGAGGCCGGAGCGGGATCGTGAACCGGCCGCCGCTCTCCGCCTTTCCGGCGCCCCTGGCGCGTTTCGCGCGGCTGTTCGTGGCGGCGGCGGCGCTGGGCGGCGTCTGGTGGGCGGGCGACGTCGTGGCCAGCCGCCGCGCCCAGGCGGCCGCCAACCTTCCGGCCGAGGAACTCGCGGCGGGCGGCGGTCGGGTGTCGCCCGGCGAGTTCGTGGCGCTGCGCCTGCTCGGCCCGGCCCGCCCGTTCTTCGTCATCTATTACTGGCTGGAGGCCGACAGCCTCTACCGGGCGCGGCAATACGCTTTGCTGCCGGCCACCTTCCGGATCATCTCGTCGCTGCAATCGCGCAACCCGGAAGTGCTGGGCTACATCGGCTGGAACTACGCTTACAACCTGTCGCAGGAAGAGACCGCGCGCGCCGACCGCTGGAAGTGGCTGCGGGTCGGCCTCGATTTCTACGACGAGCAGGTGAAACGGCGCCCGGCCGAGTCCACCCTGGCCTACGAGCGCGCCTTCACCGTGTGGCACCGCGGAAGCGAGTTTCCCGAAGCCATGATCGAACGGTACGGAGGCGAGATCATTCGCGGGGCGCTCTTCCGCTACCGCGGCGTCTGCCTGGCGCTGAAAGAGGCCGCCGACCAGGGCCAGGGCCGCGCCGGCGACGTGCTGCGCGCCTTCATGGGCGACCCCGTGGACCCCGCCAGCGCCGCCGGCCTGGCGCGGCGGTTGACGGCGGCGTGGGAACACGCGCGCGCCTTTCCCGGCGACGCCGACCAGCCCCCCCGCGACGCCCCGGCGCGCCGGGAGGAGGCCGAAACCTTCTTCCGCCGCTACCACGACGCGTTGACCACCGGCCCGACCTGGGGCGAGCGTTGCCGGGAGGTGCTGGCCGCGCGGCCCGCTGAACTGCTCGCCTGGAGCGAGGATCGCGCGCGGGCCGCCATGCCCGCGCTGCGCGCCGCCTCCGACCTGCTCTTCGCCTTCGTCGAAGACTTCGACGCCCGCGTGGCCGCCGCCGCCGCCGCGACTCCGGCCCCGCCGGGCGCGGAGGCGGGGGCCGCCCCGGACGCCGAGGTGGCCGCGGCCAGCCCGGCGCGCCCCAGTCTGCGGTGGGCGGTGTTCCAGCAGGCGTTCCTGCTGGACCGCGCGCTGGAGATCGCCGACGCCGAGGCGGTCTGCCGCCGCATCGCAGCCTTGCCGGCTGACGCGCGCGCCCCGTACGACGGCGCTCTGGCGCGCGGCCTGAACGCGGCCTTCGCCACGCTGGAGCCGCGCGGCGCGCCGCCCAGCGCGGAGGCGCGCGCGAACCCCCGGTTGTTGGCCGACCTGCACGCCTTGGACCGCGGACGGTTTCTGATCGCCGCGCTGCTGTCGGAGCCGACGCTGGTGGAGGCGCGGCCCGACATGGCGAACTTCGGCCAGGTGCGGATTCTCTGGGAGCGCACGCGCGAGCGCACCCCGCCCGGCGACACACGCACGGTGGACGATCTCACGCGTCGGGTCGAGATGATTGACGCGCTGCAGAACGCCGCCATCCTGAAACGCCGGGGGATAGAACTGGAAGCCCTCCAGCGCCGGGCGGCGAACGCGCCGGGAAACTGAGGGGCGCGGGCTCGCAGTGCGCCCGTGAGAGCGTCAGTTGACAACCGACAACCGCGCGACTGACACCTATCCTCCAACGGTGACCACCACCTTGCCAAACACCTGGCGGCTTTCAAGCAACTGGTGCGCCTCAACGATGCGCTCCAGCGGGATCTCCGCGCCCACCACCGGCCGCAACTTCCCGGCGCGCATCAGGTGAAGGATCCGATCCAGAAGCCCCATGCTCCCCATCGTGGAGCCGAGGATGGAGATCGACTTGAAAAAGACCTGCCGCAGGTCCACCTCCACCACCGGGCTGGTCGTCGCCCCACACATCACGATCCGGCCGCCCCAGCGCACCGCTTTCATGTTTCCCTTCCAGGTGTCACCCCCGACGTGATCGAAAATCACGTCGGCCCCTTTGCCTCCGGTCTGGTCGCGCACCACGGCCGCGAAGTCTTCCTTGCGATAGTTGATCGCCACGTCGGCGCCCAGCGCCCGCGCCTTCTCACACTTGTCGTCGTCGCCGGCCGTCGCCAGCACCCGACACCCCAGCAGCCGCGCGATCTGGATGCCGGCCGACGAGACCCCCGACCCCGCCGCGTGCACCAGCACGTTTTCCCCGACCTCCGCGTGCGCGCGGTCCACCAACATCGCCCAAGCCGTGAGAAAGACCAGCGGCACGGCCGCGGCCTCGACGTATGACATGCCCGCCGGCATCGGCATGCAATTGTGGTGCGGGACCACCGCGTACTCCGCGCATCCGCCGTCGCGGTGCTCGCCGAAAATGCCATACGAACGGCACAACTGGTGGCGGCCGGCCCGGCACTGCGCGCAGTTCTGGCAGGCGAAACCGGGGTTCACCACCACGCGCTCCCCGACCGCCACGTTGCGGGTCACCTCCCCCACGGCGGCCACGTCGCCCGCGAAGTCGCAACCGGGGATGATGGGCAGCGGAAACCGATGGCCGGGGATTCCCTGGCGGACCCAGAGGTCCAGGTGGTTCAGCCCCACGGCGCGCACCCGGACCAGCGCCTCGTCCGCGCGGGGCGTCGGAACCGGCCGCTCCTCGATGCGCAGGACGCCGGGAGCGCCTTGTTCACGGATGACAACGGCCTTCATGACCGGCGACGCCACGCGATTACGGACTGGCGACCCGCGGCGGCGGTTCACTTGGAGGTGAACTTCCCCCCGGTTCCGTTCGCCAGGCTCTCCATGAACCCACCGGAGCGCCCCCCTCCGCGCCGCCGGCGTTGGTTGCCGCCGCCTCCCCCTCCGCCGCTGTTCTTGCCGCCGCCGGCGTTCCCGCCGGAGGCGTTGCCGCCACCCCCGCCGCCGAGCATCTTCTTCAACATGTCTTGAAGCGACTGCCCGCCGCCTCCGCCACCACCCGCGTTGCCACCGCCACCGCCTCCGC
>JACQVU010000405.1 GCA_016209585.1 Planctomycetota bacterium | reverse complement strand
GTGCTGGGGGTCCGAGTCCGTAGGGCGCGCCGTGCGCGCCCTACGGACTGGCACAGGTTTTGGGGAGCAGCACACTTCAGGCGCCCTTGTTCTTGTCGTCCCACCGCTTCGGCTCCCAAAGCTCGACCTTGTTTCCGTCCGGGTCCATGATCCACGCGAACTTGCCGTTCTCGTGCGACTCTGGGCCGCCGACGACGGCCACGCCGCCCGCGCGCAGTTGCGCGAGCAGATCATCGAGGTTGTCGACCCGATAGTTGATCATGAAGGACGAGTCGCTTGGGCTAAACCATTGGCTGTTCTTATCCGCCACATGCCACACGGTGAGGCCCTTGTCTTCAGCCTTGTCGTCCGGCCATTTGAGCACCGCGCCGCCGAAGTCCTCCAGTGCCATGCCCAGGTGCTTGCGATACCACGCTGCCAACGCGGCGCCATCCCCCTTGCTCTTGAAGAACACGCCGCCGATTCCGGTGATCTTCGCCATCGTCGCCTCCTGGTCGTTGTCGTTGCGCCGGCGAACGCCGCGGTTCAGCGGCGACGCGGAGCGCCGTCCGCTGCATGCTGTTGTTAGCGTGCCTCCTCAAAACCAGTGAGCCTTCATGCGATGAAGGAACGCCACGTCCATGCCTCGCTCCAGATGATACCCGAAGCCGCGCGCCGGCGGGCGTGGCGCGAACGGTCTACCGAAATGGGCGCTTGCGGTCGGCGCCGCGGGGCGCGCGTCACCGACCCCGGCGCGAACGCCGCGGCTTGACCGAGGCTGGGGACCGAAGCGCGCCACCCAAGGCCTTGGCCTTGGCGGCGGATCCGCGCGCGGCGTGGCCGCGACCCGCGAGGCGCGAGAGCGCCTCGATCCTGACGCCGCGGCCGGCGCGCAGGCTTTCCCGCGCCGCATCCACGCGAGCGAGAAACCGCGGGTCGTGCTCGAAGCGGTAGTCGAACCAGTCGTCTTCGTCCTGGAACCCGATGAGGACGCCGGCTGGCTTCCCATGCCGGGTGATGAGCACCTCCTCCTTCTCGGCCAGCCGAAGGAATCGAGACAAGTCATCCTTCACCTCCGACAGCGCGATCCTCTTCATCACGGCTCCCCTGTTTTTGACAACCACGCTTCAGCATCCGCCTTCGCCACGATGGCAAGTACTTCGACTTCACGCTCAGATACGTCGTAGAACACGCGCAATTCGTCCACGCGGAGGCGATACTGTGGCCGCGAAAGCCCCCGGAGCCGCTTGATGGTGCTCTTGCTCGGCCTTGTTGGCTCGTGGCGGAGACGCGCCTCCATCGCCCGCGCGACCTTCGCCCGATCGGCCGCCCTGAGACGCCTCAAGTCCTCAATGGCCTCAGGACAGCGGCGCTCACGGGCGGGCAGGCGACAGGGCTACCCGGAAGCCGAGAGTATGAAGCCAAAGAGCCTCGAAGTAGAGGCCGTCATAGGCGGCACGGACGTGCCTTGCGCGGTCGCCCCACGAACCGCCCCGGAAGACATGAGCGACGCCATCCCTGGATGTCAGCACCGTATACCCCAAATGAATGCGGCGTTCCGCCAATGCGTCCTCGCACCACTCCCTCACGTTTCCCAAGGTGTCATAGAGTCCCCAGGCGTTCGGCATTTTCTGACCTATGGGATGTGTGCCCCCGCGCGCGCGTTCGTGCTGCTTCTCCCTCCAGGGGAAGGAATCCCATGCTCCCATGTATGTGACGCCGCTGTTGCCGCCATACCACGCTATGTTGTCAAGTTCGGGGCCATTCATGTCTCCCTGGATGGTGAGGTGGCCGGTGTAGATCGCGGTCGTGGTTCCCGCGCGGCAGGCGTATTCCCATTCGGCCTCCGTGGGGAGCCGCAGGCCGATCCTGTCGCAGAAATCCCGGCATTCGTCCCAATTGACCCGCTCCACGGGAGCGTCCACACCCGCGTGCCGGAAGTGCGCCGGGTTGCCGCCCATCACTGCTTGCCACTCTCCCTGCGTCACTTCGTACTTGCCCATTAGGAACGATGGGACGGACACCGGATGCGGCGGACTTTCGCCGGATTCACGCCCCTGTTCGCTCTCCGGGCTTCCCATCATGAACGTCCCCGCGGGAATGAGCACGAGCCGGAGTTTGACGCCGTTGCCGAGATCCTTTTCGTACTCGTACAACCCTTGGGGGCTCTTGCCAACGGCGACCAGACCGGCGATATCCGGGCCGGACCTTTCCCGGCGCTCGACCTCCCGCTGCTCGGCTTCCCGGCGCAATCTTTCGATGAGCGCGGCGTCGGGCGTTGGCGCCGGCGCAACGTCGGCGCCACGAGAGGCGTGGCTTGCTCGGCTGTCCGTCACCCCGGTTCCCTGGGTCGCCTGCCACGCGAACCACAGACCGACAAACCCCGCAGCCGCCGCCAGCGCGGCGCCGCCCAGTGAAGTTGGCCGAACGGTCATGAAGTCCACCCCGCGCCCCGCGTCCCTCGCCCCGCGCCCCGCGGTTGTCACCCCAGCGCCTGGAACAGGTCGCGCATTTCCACCTTCGCCTCATCCTCGCTGGAGCAGGTCTCGCCCAGTTGCGCGAGAATGAAGTGTTTCAGGATGGCCTGGCCGCGCGTGAAATACTTCGACACCGTGCTCTCCGCCACGCCATGCCGGCGGGCGACCTCCTTGTTGGCCAGCGGATCCCCGCGGAGTTCCGCGGTCATTCGGTCGCGGAAGACCACGAACTCCCGGGCCTTGCCGGAGCCGCGCATGGAGAGTTCCATGTCGCTCAGGGCGTGGTCGAGCACCACGTCGACCCACACGCGGTCGAAGATCGCCTCCGGCGTCTCATAGTCGGCCAGGTTGAACCGCCCCTCGTCGGTCGTCAGGTCCGCCTCGTCCAGGCTGCGGATGTTCAGCCCGCCGCCGCGCTTCAGGGCGCTCTTGTGGCGCAGCGCGTCGGTCCAGAAACGCTTCAGCCAGTGCTTGATGAACTTGCGGAAGCCGTGCGGGTCCTCCCGCGACTTGCCGACGTGCAGGTACTTCTTGAACCGGCGCTCGCCGTTCTCGGTGCGCTCAAAGAAGAGGTAGACGAAGAAGGCCTGCGTCAGGTCTTTGGCGTCTTCCGACAACACGCCCCGCCGGCGCAGGTAGAAGTAGACCGGCTTCCAGTACTTCTCAATCAACCGGCCCACCGCCTCGTCGCAGGCGGAGTCGTCGGTGTCGCGCGCCACGATCACGTTCGACCACGTGGTGGTGGGGAAGCGCCCCGCCCCAGCCTCCGTGTTCCATCGCGCGTTGGGAATGTGGGTCGGCCCGCCGCCAGGCATACGGTTCGTGGGTGCTAGGTGTTGGGTGTTGGGGGTCGGGTGTTGGG
>JACQVU010000036.1 GCA_016209585.1 Planctomycetota bacterium | reverse complement strand
CCGTGAGACTTTCCGCGGGCGCGAGCGGCGGCGTAGCGGGACCTGGCAACGCGGCCTGGCCGCCGGGGGACAAGTCCTACGGAGGCGCTCAGTTTCCTGGCGCTGGGTGTGCCTGGCCCTCCCGACGGCAGGCCGACAAACCGGTAATCTACTCGATGGTCCGGGAATTCGCTCCCGCAGCACCGCGATAAACGGTACAGGAAATGCCCCCGGCGAGATTGAGGTTTTGGGAACGGCTTGGATGATTCGGTATAATCCGCGCCGCCATGCGCCCCACGCCCACTCTCCCAAGCCGCAGCCTTCGTCGCGACCTCGCTTCGGTCGTTCCGTCGCTCTTTCTCGCCGCCCTGGCCGGCGCCGGCTGCGCCACCGGTGGCGGAAGCCCCGACTGGGCGCGGCAGATGGAAGACCGGCTGGAGGCCTTCCGGGTCAGCATGAACGGCGGCCCGCAACCGGCGGGGGAAGTGTTGACCGACGCGGCCATCGCGACGCAGACCGACATCGTGATCGATCCGCGCGCGTACAACTTCGTCGAGAAGACGCCGGTCGTGGACCTTGGCCCCGCGGGGCAACGCTCCGGCGCGGCGGTGCTGGCGGGGGTCGAACAGCGCCTTGGGTGGACGCACGCCTTCATCAACCAGGCCGTGTACGTGACCACCGCGGCGCGGCTCGAAGAGTTCCGGCGGACGGTGGCCGAGTACGACCGCCGCATCGACTGGTGCAACGCCAACCGCGAGAAACTGCGCGAGTGGGAGTTGCACGTTGTCAAGGCCATTCAGCGCGCGTCGGAGATCGACCAGAAGAACTTCCCGGTGGAGGACATTCGCACCTACGCCGCCACCACGGAGGAGATACTGCTGCACGTCGACCCCCTGCTTTACGCCGAGTATCCCGCCCACGAGTTGCAAGTGACCATCCGCTGCAAGTCGGGCCGGGCGCTGGTGAAAGACGTGGTCTGGTTCGTGCTCGCGCCGCGCGGGCTGTCGTGGATGCTGACCAACGGCGGGGTCTTCATCTCCACCCCGGCCCACGTGGAAGAGGCGCGGCGGGTGGGCTTGGTCGCCCATGTGGCGCGGTCGCTGGTCAACCCCGACCGCCTGGTGCGGGAGAAGGCCAACAACCTGCTGCTGAACCTCACGCGCCTGGGCGAAGACGCCGGCAGCGCCGGCGCCAAGGTGGCGGACCGCGACGACCCTTCCGACATCGACGACCCGGCCGAATGTCGCCGCGCTTGGGAGCAGTGGTTCCAGAAGAACGGCAACGACCCCGCCAAGGTTCATCCCCGCATGATGGAAACCGGGACCGAGATCCCGGGGGCGCCACCAGGGAGCGGGGCGGCGTCACCCGGTCGTTGACGCGCGACGACCGATCCCTGACAACTGACGCCTGACAACTGTTCATGAACTTCTACCGCCTCAGTCCGGAGGAGCAGCGCGCGGAATCGTTCGCGCGGCTCCGGCGCTACCTGTCGGACTACATTGGGCGCTATCACCCCTTCTACCGGGCGCTCTGGAAGAAGAACGGCGTTGACCCCCGCGACATCCGTACCTACGACGACTTCCGCCGGGCCGTGCCAGTGGTGGAGAAGAAAGAGTACCGCGCCGACCCTCGCGCCTTCATCCTGCAACCCCGGTTTCCGGGCCGCGAAAGCCTCTACGATACCGCGCCCATCTCCCGAGGCGCGCTGCTGCGGTACGCCTGGCAGTCGCTGGTGAACTCGCCGCCGGATTTCGTGCCGCTCTATCGCCGGATGCCGTGGCTTTCGGGCCGGGTGGCGCGTCGCGCGGGCCTGGAGTGGATGCCCATCCACTTCCATGCGAGCACCGGCACGACCGGCGATCCCACGCCGGCGACCTACACCTGGCACGACGTGCACCGGGTGCTGCCGGAACTCGGCTCCCAGGTCTTCCTTTCTCCCGACCACCCGGAGCCGGGGGCCGCGCGGGTGGAGTTCACGTCGCGCTGCATGAACTCCTTTCCCGGCGTGCCGCACCTGGCCTTTTTCCAGGCCGTGCTGTCGAAGGTGGCCGTCGGCCTCTCCACGTTCGACAACGGCGGCGGCGCCGTGATGTCCACCGAGCGGCAGATCGAGTTGTTCCAGAAGCAGGGCTTCCACAGCATCGCGGTCATTCCCTCCTACTTCGTCACCTGGTTGCAGAAAGCGGTGGAGATGCGCCGGGCCGGGCGGATCGGCGACCTTTCCGAGTTCCGGTTGGTGGCGCTGGGCGGGGAGCCGATTTCGGCGGACCTGCGGCGCTATTTCCATGAGCAAATGCGGGCGATCGGGGCGCACCCCGGGGTGAAGGTGATCGAGTCGCTCGGCATGACGGAGATGAAGTGGGCCTTTCTGGAGTGCGACGAGGGGACGGGCATCCACCTGAACCCGCGCTATTTCTTCTGGGAGGTGCTCGACAAGGAAACGAAAGAGCCGGTGGCGCCGGGGCGGGAGGGAGTGCTCACCTTCTCGCACGTGGGGTGGCGGGGCACGGCCTTCGTGCGCTACTGGACGGGCGACCTGGCGCGGGGCGGCGTGGTGGAGGGAGCCTGCCCGAAGTGCGGCTACACCTTTCCGCGTCTCTTCGGGCCGATCATGCGGGCGGCGAAAGACTTCACCAAACTCAAGGGCACGCGCGTGGCGCTCCTGGACCTGATCGCGTCGGTGCGCGACACGCCGGGCGTCCGCGCCTTCCAGATCGTCATGGAGGACGAGGACCCCGCCCTGGAGTTCTCCCGCAACATCCTGACGTTGCGCGTGGCGCCCGAACCGGGCCTGGACCGCGACGCCCTGGCTGACGGCCTGCGCGACCGCGTCAAGCGCGCCACCGAGGTGACGCCCGACCGCGTCCACTGGGTCGAGGACCAGAAGGCGCTGGAGGCTGAATTGTTCGCCCGCACCGGCATCAAGGCTGAGTACGTGGTCGATCGGCGCAAGGTGCATGTGTAGCCGGGGGTCGGGGATCGGGGATCGGGGG
>JACQVU010000386.1 GCA_016209585.1 Planctomycetota bacterium | reverse complement strand
TGTTCAATCGTCGCGCCTGAGCGTCCCCGGCAAGGGTATCTGGTGTCACTGGCTTTCCCGTTCAGACTACGACTCGGTGGCTGACCCTCGCAACTACTCAACCGGCGGCGCATAACCCCTGGGCGCATCGGCGTCATCGGCGGCGGTTGGATGGCGGAGTTGACGCGCGGGCGTTCGTGTCGCATCCCAACGCCCGCGAGACGGCCGCCGCGATATCGAACACGTTGATCCGTGGGTTCCGCGGACCCCGCCTGGTCCGGAACGCGCAGCGGGTGTAGGCTCACGGTTCACTCGCGCGCGCGGCCGGAAACGCGCGGCGGCGGAAACGTTCCCCCGCGGCCACCAGGGATGAGGCCATGGACGCCGATCATCTGCGGCGGTTCATCACCCGTTGCGTCGAGACCGATCTCGTGGCCCCGGCGACGCTGGAACGCGTGCTTCCGGAGATCGCGGCCGCCGGCGAAGGAACGACGGTGCTGACGCTTTGCGAGGCTCTGGTTCGCCGCAGGCTATTGACCCGTTCGCAGGCGCGACGGCTGCTCGCGGGGTTCCCCGAGGCGAGCGCGGCGCCGCCGCCGGTCGATCCGGGGCCAGGCGTTCGCAAGGCAGCCCCACCGTCGCTGGAGCGAAAGAACGCGGCTGAGGCGATGAATGGGCGTGGCCGCGGGACGCGCCGGGGGTGGTGGACAACCATCGGCGTCGTGGTTGCCAGCCTGTCCGTAGCCGTCGGCCCGTACCTTCTCAAGAACTACTCGCGCGTTCGCCGCGCGATCGAGGAGGCCACGAGTGGCAGCCATAGCCCCGCGCCCAGCCGCGCGCCGGCCGCCGTGGCCGCGGCCGAGTGCGCGCGCTCGCGCGAACGGCTCGCGGCTGGCGATTTTTCAGCCGCGCGGCGTCACGCGGAACTCGCGATACGGGGCGACCCGACCGGCGCCGACGGCTGGCACTGCCGTGGGTTGGCGCGGGAACGACTTGGGCAGCGGGCGGGAGCGGAGAGCGACTTTCGGCGGGCGCTCTCGTTGGCGCCGAAGAACTGGGATCGACGCCGCGAAGCGGCGGCGGCGATCGCGCGCGTACGACCGTGACATATTGCTCCCACAACCAGTTGTCAGTTGTCGGTCGTCAGTAACAGGCTCTTGGCTGGGCCGGCGCGGGCGTATCCCCCGAATGTTTCACGTCGTACGATCGCATGCGGCACGGTGCGCCTTTTTTGTCTTCAAATAGGGTGTGAAATTTCCCACAATACCAGCGGAGCGTGGCGGCGCGTCGCCCATGGCAAGCATGATCGTCTGCTATTGCTGCGCGGTGAAACACCCGTGCGACGAGACCCTGGACGAGGTCAGCATCCAGTGCGGGTGTGGCGCGCGGATATTCTTCTTCCGCGGGGTCAACCATCGACCGGAGCGGCGCGCCGGGGCCGGGCCGCCCTCTTCACCCGCGCCGCGGCCGGCGACGCGGCGGTCCGCGGGAGGCGACCCCCCGCGCGCCATCCGGCCGGGCGCGGAACCTCCCCGGCTTCCGGGCGAGACCGGGCCGTTCACCGCCTGACCGTCAGCGTCAGCGGGCGGTCGGCGCCTTTCGGCAGCGTGATCCGACCGGGCGCCGGGGTCGCGGCTTTCAGGTGGAGGTGTCGTAATGTCACGTCGTAGGCTCCGGCCGGGACGCCGGCGATGGCGAACGCCCCCTCCTCCCCGCTGACGGCGCAGAAGGGCGTGGACGTCACCCGGACGAAGGCGCTCATCCAGGCGTGCATTCCGCAGCCAATGGTGTAGTCGCCCGCCCGCGCCGGCGGCTGGAAGAGCCACTCGCCGCCAGCCGCGAGATTGCGGGTTTCGACGGTGAACCCGCGTTCCACAATCTGTACCCCATGCGGGATGGCGTCGGAGTTGCGGAACCGCACCCGCCCGCCGGCGGGGAGGGCCGCCACGTGGGGCGCGAACACCGACCCGGCCTGATCGATCTCCACCTCCCGCCCAGCCGCGCCCGCGAGCGCGGCCGCGGCGGCGGGGGATTCCAGCGCCACGACCACGTCGCGCACGCCGCCCTCCGCGTCTACGATCGCCGGGGGCGGAGCCGCGACCTCGCCCGCGGCCGTTCCGGCCGCTGCGCCGGAGGCGGCGCGCGGCCGGTAACGCGGGGGAACGTCGCCCTGAAAGAGCACCCGACCGCGAACCGTGAACGTCGCAGGCTCCGCGCCGGGTGTCACCGCCGTCCACGGGACCACGGGCAGCGCGGCCGGCGCGCGCGTCTGGGCGAGCGGAGCGGTTGGACGCGCCGCGCCTTTACCGGGCGGGCCGGCCGCGCCGCGATCCGGCGAGCAGGCGGAGGCGGCCGCGACCATCAGAAGCGCCGCGCACCGCGTGAGCGACCAGGTGGCGCGATGGGGCATGATCCGAGGGGTTCCCCAAGGCCGCGCCGAGGTCACCGGCAGAGCGGCAGGGTTTCGGGAAAGCGGCCGGTGGTCTCCTCGCGCCAGCAGTTGCCCTGGCCTCGGAGGTTCCAGAAGAGGTTGACGCCCGGCAGGCCCTGGACGGCGATCTTGGCGGCCGGCCGCGCGCCATTGTCGCGGATGAGATTGTCGCGGACCGTGGTGCGGTCGGAGTTCGGCTCCACGTCGATGGCGTCGCTTTCGGGAAGGTTGATGTCGGTGAGCGAGAGGACGCCGACGCCGAACGAGCGATTGCCCTCGATGACGTTGCCGGTCACGAGCGTGTCGTCGGCCGCCATCACGATGACGCCGCACCCCTCCGGCAGTTCGCCGATGACCGAATCGGGTTTGCCCCAGTTCCGCAGGTTGTTCTCCTGGACGCGGTTGTCGCGCACTTCGTTGCGCCGCCCCACCTTCACCGGCAGGTTCGGCAGCACGAACACCAGGATGCCGGCGGTGTTGTGGTGGCAGGAGTTGCCGGTCACCACGCAGTCGTCGGAGTTTTCAATCTCGATGCCGGCCACGTTGTCGAAGCACTCGTTGTCGCGAATGACGCAGCGCCGCGAGAGGCCGGCGTAGATGCCGGCGTCGGCGATCCGCGACACCCGGCACCGTTCAACCACCGTGCCGACGCATGCGACGGGGTAGACCCCGTACAGCCCGGCGTCGTGAATGGTGAGGTCGCGCAGCACCACGTCGCTGGATTCCGTCACCTTTACGCCGTTCCCGGCGTAACTCTGGATGCAGAACCCCTCGAGCACCAGGCCGCTGGCCCCCGTGACGCTGAAGCCGTCCGGCCGGCGGATGGCCGCGCCGTCTTCCGCGACGCCGCTGCCGTCGAGCACGGCCGCGCGGCCCCCCTCGGTCATGCTGAAGAGCGTCAGGCGGGGCGTGGTGATGAGCACCGACTCCTGGTAGACGCCTGGCTCGACGCCGATCACGTCGCCCTCCCCGGCGCGGTCCACCGCGTCCTGAATGCGCTCGCCGGCCTTCACCACGATGGTGGCGCGGCGCGCCTCCCTGGCCCCCGCGCCGGCCCTCTCCACGGTTGACGCGGGCGACAGTTTGCGGCACCCCAGCGCGGGCGCCGCCACCACGGCCACGAGCGCCGCGGCGGCGGCGAGACGGACGAAACCGGCGATGGCGATCATTCCTGGCTCCTGTGAGCCGCGCCGGGCGGCGGCGCGGGGTTTCGGTTCAGCCGCGGAACCACCGCCAGCCCGGACGGCACGGCCGCGGGCGGCGGCTGGGGGGGACGTTCGTCGGTCAGCGCCCGCAGGAAGGCCACCAGGTCGCGCCGGCCGGCGGCCGAGAGTTGGAAAGCGCCGATGAAGTCGTCCACGTACAGCCCCTGGGGGATCCGTTCCCTGCCCTTGCCGGAGGCGTAGAAGTCGACCACCTCCTCCAGCGTGGCGAAAGCGCCATTATGCATGTACGGGGCGGTGAGGGCCACGTTGCGAAGCGTGGGGGTCTTGAACGCGCCCCGGTAATAGCGCCCGCCCACCACCTCCGCGCGGCCGGCGTCCGGCGGGGCGTCCGGCGCGTCCGGCACGCCGATGACCTTGAACTGGCGGGAGGTGAAGGTGGGCAACTCGTGGCACTCGACGCATCGCGTCATCGGCGAGAGGAAGAGTTTGAGGCCGCTCTTCTCCGACTCGTCGAGCGCCGCGCGGTCCCCGGCGGCGAAGCGGTCGAAGCGCGAGTCGCGCGCGAGCAGCGTGCGTTCGAACGCGGCCAGCGCGGCCGTCACGTGTTGGAACGACACCGGCGCCTGGGCCTCCGCGGCCGGGGCCGGTGGAGGGAACGCCGCTCGGAAGCGGCGCGCGTATTCCGGAATCGCCGCCAGTTCGGCGGTGAGCCGCTCCGGGTCCTCGCCCATTTCGTCGGGCGCCGTGATCGGCCCCGCCGCCTGCTCCTCCAGCGTGGCGGCGCGGCCGTCCCAGAAGAGCGCCGGGGCGAAGGCCGCGTTCCAGAGCGAGGGCGCGCCACGCCGCAACGGCACGCCGCCCGTGCGCGCCGGCCCGAGGCCCGCGCCGCCGCGGCCCAAGGCCCGCGCCCGGCCGTCCGCGAAGCCCAGGTCCGGATGGTGGCAATGGGCGCACGACAGGTTGTTCTCAGCGGAGAGAATAGGATCGAAAAAGAGCAACCGCCCCAGTTCGCGCCGCTCGGCCAGCGCGGGGCTTGCTTCCTCCGCGACGACCGGGAAGGGCACGGCCAGCCCGCGCGCCGGAGATTCGTCGGGCGCGTGCCGTCCGGTTGACGCCGTCGCCACCGACGTCCGCGCCGCCCGCGACCCGTCCCCGGCGACGGCGGCGGAAGCGAACGCCGCCGCTCCCGAATCTCCCCTCCGTGCGGACGGCGCGAGAACCGCCGCGGTCGCCACGACGACGACCAGCAACGCGAGAAGGAACCAGCGCGTGCGCGCCACGGGTGGCCAGCCGGCCTCTGGTGGAGGGACCGCCCCACGCCGGCGCGTCGGCGGTGAGGGCGTCAATTCTTCTTGTCGGGGGAAGAGCGGGCGAGTTTCCGCCCCAGCACGCTGGTGGTGGCGCGCGAGCGGCCGGACGCTTTCTTGGACGCCACGCGGCGCTTGGTCTCGGCCCGCCGGGCGGCGACCTCGGCGGGGGTGGCCGGTTGCCCCGGCGGGCCGCCTCCGGCGCCGGCCGCGCCGACGGGGGGCCTCGACGCCGGGGTTTTCAGCGCGGACAGCCGCTCTTTTTCGCAGTGGACCCAGAAGTTGTGGATGCCGGCGTAGTGGGCGTGCTTGGCTTCGCGCTCCTGGGGGACCTTGAAGTAGCGGTACACCTTGTCGTGGATGATCTCGAAGAAGGTCGGGGAAGAGAAGAACTCGAAGGCGCGTTCGTCGAGGTCGGCGAGGTGTTGGGCGCAGAAGTCGCGGAAGCGCGGGGCCTCGAAGTAGTCGTCGGCGATGCGTGCCAGTTCGGCGATGCGGGTCTTGTAGGGCCAGCCTTCCCGGTCAGCCCGTTTGGCCACGTCCCAGAACTCCGGCCAGCGTTCGGTGAAGGTGAAGCCGCTCTTGCGGCCGGTGACGGCCACGAAGGCGATCCACCGCACCATGTTCTTCACCATCTCGGGGAAGTAGAAGTGCAGCGAGGTGAGCGAGGAGTCGGGGTAGGCGTTGCAGAAGTCGATGGGGTGGATGTCGCCGGTCTGCTTGTCGATCAGCGACTCGCAGGTGTTGTGGTGCCAGCCGTAGAAGGCGTTGATGATCTTGCAGACCTTGGACGCCTCGTCATGTTCCTCGGGCTTCAGGAAGTTGTGCTCCACGGCGCGGCCGTTCCCGCGCAGGTAGCGGTCGTGCGAGAACTTGGCCGAGGCGTTGTAGTGCATCGGCAGCATCTGCGGCCCGATGCCCATGGTGCGCACGAACTCGCGGTAGTCGACGGCCTTCTGCAGGTTCATCGGCGTGTCGCCGGACTTGTTGTACTTCTCGACGAACTCCTCGAAGTTCTCCACCCGCTCCACGCCGCGCCACCCCCCGCCGGACTGCGGCTTGAGGAAGGCGGGGAAGCCCACGTGCTCGCCGATCTCGCGCAGGTCGAACATCTCGTGATCGTCGAAGATCAGGTCGGGCTTGATGTTCTCCCCCTCCAACAGTTTACTGTAGTCCTGCTGCGGCACCGCCACCGTGGGCGGAACCTTCAACCCCAGTTTGAACATCTGGCCGTAGCCGGTGTTCTTGTCGATGGAGTGGAAGGAGACCATGTTGTTGAGTTGATAGGTCTCCAGCGACACCGTCATCAGGTAGGAGTTGAAATGCTGGTTCCAGTGCGCCCCGCGGTTGATCACCGCGGCGTAGGGGCACTGGGCGTTCAACACGTCGTACGGCCGCGACTTCAGACGCCGCGTCGTGAGGTGATGCACCGTCCCGCCGTGGGGAATATGCAGGTCGAGAAAGGCGAGCAGTTTCTCGAACGTGGTGCGGAACGAGAAGTGGTTGGGGTCCATCACCCCGACCAGCGTTTCAACCGTGGCTGCGGCGCTCATGTGAACAACCCTCGTGTAGCGCGATGTCCCCGGGGACGGTTCGCGACCGGTTTTCGTCTCGCCCGGACCTCACCGACGGGCCGTCGGAAGGGGGGATTCTCGCCGCCGCCCGCCCGCGCCGTCAAGAGGCCATTTGGAGGCGTTGATCTCGTCTTGGGGGGTGGATACAATCCGAGTATAGGATCGCGGGTTGTGCGCGCTTCCAAGGAAGTGGCCCCGTGATCGAGCGGGCAGCCGCCGGAGCGACGCGCCGGCGATGGGAGGAGCGCCGCATGCCGTGGGCGGAAGCCGGATTCACTGCGGACATCGCGCGGTCGTTCGTGCTCGACCCCGTGCGCGAACGTGAGCGACTCGAGAAGAAATACCGCGATCCGGCCCAACTTGCCAACCTGACGATCGAACAGGTTCGGGAAGATATCGCGGAAGCCGCGGCTGATGAGAGCGTTCGGATCGGCTTGTTCGCGTGCGACGATCACGGCGAGATTCGCTGGAGCGTATTGGCGGATCGTCTGGATCGGGTGGCGCGAGTCACGACGGACATTCTCCATGACATGGGAGAGCGGCACGGGATCCCGTCTGATGTTCGTGATCCCATATTGAACATCGTGCAGCGGGCCTACGAAACAGTGATCGACGGGTTTCGCGTTCTCGATCGGCTGCCGAAACCAAGCGATTTCGAGGTGGCGGGCGTGCCGTATCCTGATCAAGCGTCCACTGACGATGATTCCTCACCCTTGGATATTCCGGCTTGTGAGACGTTGATTCTGGCGTGCGCGGCCCTCGGGAACTTCACGCAGGTCGAAACGCTCGCCAACCGCATGCTCGACCTCGCGCGCGAGCAGCGGAGGAAAATCGAGCAAGATCGGCTTCACGTCGCGGCCGCGATCGGCATCGGCCCGGTGCATCCCGGCAACGAGAGGCTCGCGCTGTTGGTGAAGGCGCTGGCCCGCCCCGGTCTCGCGGAGCGCGCCGAAAACGGGCTTGCCGCTCTGGAACGCGCGGAGCGGGAGGGAACGGTGGTATGGAACGAGCCGTCGTCATAGACACCAATGTTCTGATTCGAGAGATCCGCGAGGTGCAAGCCGGACGCGCGCCCGCGGTGCTTTCGCGCCATCCCGTGATCTTGCCGGTGGCCGCCTTCGCGGAGTTTCTCTGCGGCCTGGAAAACGGAAGGGCGCCCCCCGACGACCGTCGGATCGTCGCCCAACTTCTGGAGTCGGAGACGTGCGACCTTGAACCATTCGACGCGCTGGACGCCGCATCGTGGGCGCGCATCCGTGCGTCCTATTTCCCAAAGGGGGGGCGCGCCAAGGACGCCACCGACCTGTTTATCGTCGCGCAGGCGGTCTCTCTACAGGCGCCTTTTATCTCCGACAACGACGAATCGCTGTTTCGCCAGCTGCAGGCCGCTGGCGAAATCGAGTGGTACCGCGTCGACGATGTGATTGCCGGCCGGATCGCCCCGGAGACGAATGATCAGGCCGGAGATGCCGATCCGTCGGAGTCCGGCTCCTGATGATACGCTGCACGACTCCCCGGAGAACTCTCGCCGGCTCGTGGAGAGTTCGTCCTGCCCGGCTCGCCGCAGGGTGACGCCAGCGAGTTGGCGCGCTCCCTTGCTGCGGCACGCGGTGGGCGTTCTAGGAGCCTGTCGGAGTAATCCCGTGGCACACTACAGGTAGTCTTCTACAATCGCGATTGCCACAATTGGTTGTAGCATGCGCGAGAGTTCCGGCCTTTCCCCGACAGGCTCCTAGGCGTCGCCCCATTGCGCCTCCGCCGCCCGCAGCGCCTCGGCCGCGGCGTCACGCCAGGGAATCCCGGCTTCACGTGCCAGCCGCAGGCAGTCGTCATACTCCGGCGAGAAGCGCAACCGTCCCGCGACCCGCGCCACCTTCACCCGCACCGGCAGGTCGCGCAGCCGCAACACCCGCTCTTCACGGGCCAAGCAGGCGCGGCGGGCGGCGAAGCGGCGGATTCCCAGCGTGGTGGTCTCGCGAAAAAGCGTCTCCTCCACGCGGGAGAGCGCGGGGGGCGGGACCAGCGCCGTCAGCAGATGGCCCGGCCGGTTCTTCTTCATCAGCACGGGCGTGACGAAGAAGTCCAGCGCCCCGGCGCCCAGCACGGACTCGAACAACCCGCCGATGGCCTGAGGCGAGAGGTCGTCGACGTTGGTTTCGACCACGATCACTTCGTCGGCCCCCGGAGCGTCCGGCGCGGGCGCGGCGCACGGCGCGAGATCGCCCAGCAGCACCCGCAGCACGTTGGGCCGCTCCGGAAACTCCCGGTCGCCCGCGCCGTAGCCGACCGCCGTCAGCGTCATCGCCGGCGGGTCGCCGTAGTTCTCGGCCAGCGTGGTGACGATGGCCGCGCCGGTGGGCGTCACCAACTCAGCCTCCAGCCCGGACGGACGGATGGGAGCGCCGCGCAACAACCAGGCGGCGGCCGGCGACGGCGACGGCAGCAGCCCGTGGGCGCACCGCACCTGGCCGCCGCCGACGGTGAGGGGCGACGAGAAGAAGCGTTCGACGCCGAGCAGGTCGAACCCCACGGCGGCGCCGACCACGTCGGCGATGGCGTCCAACGCCCCGACTTCGTGGAAACAGACATCGCCGGGGGCAATGCCGTGCACGGCCGCCTCCGCCTCGGCCAGGCGGGCGAAGACGCGGAGGGCGACTTCCCGCGCCCGCGGGGGGATTGCCGCGCGTTCGATGACGCGCGCGATCTCCCGGTAGGGACGGTGCGGGGGGTGGGGAGGGTGAACGTGCGCCGCCGCTTCCTCCGCGAAATGGGAGTGATTGGGTTGAGTCTCTCCCGGTTCCTCGACGTGGACGCGGAACTTGGCGGCGGCCAAAGGGCCGCGCATCACGCGATCCACGCCCACGGTGAAGCCGGGAACGCCGATGTTCGACAGCGCCGCGCGCAGGGCGTCGAAAGGGAGGCCGGCGTCGAGCAGCGCGCCGACGATCATGTCGCCCGCGGCGCCGCTGAAGCAGTCGAAGTAAAGCGCGCGGGACACCGCGAGACCCGTCAGCCGGGAGGAGAGGCGGGGGCCTCGCCGGCTTCCGGCGTCGGCGCCGACGCCGGCACGGCCGGCTCCCTTGGCGCGGCAGGCGCGGGGGCGTCGCCGGCGGGCGCGGCCAGCGCGGGGGCATCGGCGGCGGGCGCGGCCAGCGCGGGGGCGTCGGCGGCGGCGGCGTCGAACTCATCGTCGGAGAGTTTGAGGCCGATGCGGTGTTCCTCGGCGTCGAGTTTGATGACTTCGACGGCCAGTTTCTGGCCGTCGGCGACGGTCTTGTCGGCCCCCTTGCCGCGGCGGTCGGCGAGTTCGGAGACGTGAAGCAGCCCTTCGAGGTCTTTTTCCAGTTCGACGAAGACGCCGAAGTTGGTGATCTTGGTGACCAAGCCGGTGATGCGTGCGCCGACGGCGTACTTTTGCGGGATGGTGTCCTGCCACGGGTCCGCGGTGAGCTGCTTGACACCGAGGGCGACGCGTTTGCGCTCGGTGTCGACGGAGATGACCACGGCCTCGACGTCCTGCCCCTTCTTGAGCACCTCGGCGGGGTTGGAGACCTTGCGGGTCCACGACATGTCGGAGACGTGGAGGAGGCCGTCGATGCCCTCTTCCAGTTCGATGAAGGCGCCGTAGTTGGTGAGGTTGCGAACCTTGCCCTTGATGTGGGTGCCGACCGGGAACTTCGATTCCACGGCCTCCCAGGGGTTGGCCTCGGCCTGTTTCATGCCGAGGGAGATCTCCTGCTTGTCGCGGTTCACGTCCAGCACCACCACGGCCACGTCCTGGTTGGCCTGCACGATCTCGGAGGGGTGGGCCACCCGGCGCGTCCAGGACATTTCGCTGATGTGCACCAGGCCCTCGATGCCATCCTCCAGTTTGACGAACGCGCCGTACGACATCACGTTCACGACCTTGCCGTTGTGCCGCGAGCCGATGGGGTACTTCTCCAGCACGCGCTCCCACGGGTTCTCCAGCAACTGCTTCATGCCGAGGGCGATGCGCTCCTTCTCGCGGTCAACCTTGAGGACCTTCACCTTGATCTTCTGGTCGATGGCCACGACTTCCGAAGGATGGGTGACCCGGCCCCAGGACATGTCGGTGATGTGCAGCAGGCCGTCGATGCCGCCGAGGTCCACGAAGGCGCCGAAGTCCACGATGTTCTTCACCACCCCGTCGCGCACCTGGCCCTCTTCAAGATCGGCCAGCAGCCCTTCCTTGAGCCGGGCGCGCTGGTCTTCCAGCAACTTGCGCCGCGAGACCACGATGTTCATGCGGCTCGGGTCGATCTTGATGATCGTGCAGGGCAGGTCCTGCCCCTCCAGGTCCTTGATGTTGCCGGCGCGCCGGAGGCTTACCTGCGACGCCGGAAGGAAGGCCGGCACCCCGATGTCGAGCAGCAGGCCGCCCTTGATCTGGCGCATGACCTTGCCGGAGACGGTGTCGCCCTCCTTGTAGGTGTTGATGACGCGGTCCCAGGCGCGCTTGCGGTCGGCCTTGCGCTTGGAGAGCACCAGGGTGCCGTGGTCGTCGAGCGACTCCAGCGAGACGTCGATCTCGTCGCCGGCCTTGTAGGCGTTGCCGTCCTCCAGTTCCATGCGCGGCACGACGCCTTCCGACTTGTACCCGATATCCACCAGCACTTCGTCGGAATCGTTCGAGATCGAGATGATCCGCCCGCGCACGATCTGCTCCAGGGCGTAGTTCTGCTTCGGCGCCAGGTACTCGTCCAGCGACTGCCCCTGAAAGTCCCCCAGCGACTCCTCCACCAGCCGATCCAGTTCGGCCGCGGGGAGATCGTTCTCTTTAACGGCGGGATGCGTCTTGCGGACCACGGGAACCAGTCTTTCAACGTTGGGAGACGGGCCGGCACGCGCCCCTCTCCGGGGTGATGACTCGCCGCGCGCCTGGCGACCGCCGCGAAGCGCGCACGCCCCCGCGCGGAGGCGCGAACCGGCGAAAAGGGCCGTTATTTTACATCGCCCCGCGGCCACTTCAACAAGAACCGCGAGAGCGATTCCGGCGCGGGATCGGGGATCCGAAGACTGACCACGCCTGAAGTCACCCCGCGCCAGCGCCGCTCTTTCAACCTTGTTCCCCGCCACCGCCTGTGGTGGCATGGCGAGCCTGGAAGGAGGCACACGCCATGCGCTACCTGAGCGCCGCGACGGTGGGGGCGGTTCTGGTTCTGTCGTGGCTCGCGTTCGGCCGCGAGGCGGGCGCGGGCGAGTACCCCAGGCAGCAGCCTGGGCCACTCCTGGCGGGGTTCGCGCGGGTGGACATCACGCCGCCGGCGGGGGTGCCGCTGGGGGGCTATTCCTCGCGGTTCGGCTCGGTGTCGAAGGGAGCGAACGGCAACCTCTACGCGCGCGCGATGGTTCTGGACAACGGCAAGCGGCGCGTGGCCGTGGTCACGTCGGACCTCATCGGCATCTTCCGCTCGGTGCGCGAGGGGGCCATCGAGCGGCTGCCGCGCGAACTGGGCCTGCGCGGCGAGGACGTGTTGATCAGCGCCACCCACAACCATTCGGCGCAGGGGGGCTTCGCCCGCAACAAGGTGGCCTGGGTGGGCGTGGGGACCTTCCGGAAGGAAGTGCACGACAAACTCTGCGACGACTTCGCCAAGGCCATCACTCTCGCGGTGGCCGACCTGAAGCCGGCCTCCATCGGCGTCGAGAGTTTCCAGGCGCCGGGGCTTTCGGCCAACCGCGCGTTCGATGACGGCAACAACGACCCGGAGATTGGCCTGGTGAAGATCACGGGAGAGGACGGCGGCCTGCGCGGCCTGCTGGTGAACTTCGCCGCCCATCCCACCATTCTGGACCCCGCCAAGAACCTCGCCGCGCCCGAATGGCCCGGCTACCTCACGCAGTGGCTCGACGCCAAGCACCCCGGCGCCGTGACGATGTTCACCCAGGGGGCGCACGGCGATCAGCGGCCGGCGGAGTGGCACGGAGCGGCCGGCGACGACTTCGCCAAGTGCCGCGCCTACGCGGAGAAGGTGGCGGCGCTGGTCGAGGCCCAGGTGGAGGGCGTGGCCGTCGCGCGGGAGGTCCACGTCGCTTTGCGCCATCGCGACGAGGTCTTGCCCCTGGCCGCCAGCGGCCGCCTGATGGACCCGCGCAGCATCGTGCAGCGGCTGGAGATCGGCGACGCCTGGTTCGTCACGGCGCCGGGCGAAATGTGCGTGGACGTGGGCTTGAAGATCAAGAAGGACGCCAGGGAACTTGGGGCGCGCAAGGCCTTCGTCATCTCCTGCGCCAACGACCACCTCGGGTATTTCGTCAACACGAAGAACTACCGCACCATGACGTACGAGGCCGCGATGACCGTCAACGGTCCGACCGTCGGCCTCTGGATCGAGAAACAGGGCCTCGGCGACGTCGCCGAGGCGCTCGACAAGAGCCAGGTGATCGCCCCGGTGCGCTCGCCCAGCGCCATCGTCCGGCGGGCCTCCTGCTCCGAGGCGCTGGAAGCCGGCGTCCGGCTGCTGGTGTTGCGCGGCACGCCCTATGAAATGGGGTACCAGCACGGCTTCCTGCTGAAAGATGAGATTCACGAGATCTACGCCAAGTTCCTCGAACTGGCGTACGATTTGTCAAAAGACGTGAAGTTCAAGGACCCGACCGTCGGCACCGCCGCGTTCATGCTTGGCAAGAAAGACGCCATGCCGCTCTTCCTTATCATGGGCACGCGCGCGGTGCTGCCCTACCTCACCGACGACCAGTACGAGGAACTTCAGGGGCTCGCCGACGGGTGCGGGCTTTCCTTTAACAGCGTTCTCGCCCTGAACGTGATGCTGGACATCTGCGTGCAACGGGATCGGGGAAGCCTGTACAAGATACCGGGGCTGTGCACGCAGTTCGCGGAATGGCACGATTCCGGGGCAATGTTACCCACTGTGACCGTGACAATCGGGCGCAACACCGATTGGAAACAGGCCCAATTCCTGCGCGGACGGACGCTGATCATCGCGGGGCAGCCCACGGGCGGGAGGTCGTTCACCGCTGTCACGTTCTGCGGGTTTATCGGCGCGACGTTCGCCTACGGCCCGCGTGCCACAGGCGTGACGCCGGACGACGTTGGGGTCGCCATCAGCGTGGAGTCGGTGGCCGCCGATACCCCCAACACGCTGGAGGGGACGCCCGCCATGCTCCTTGTTCGGCACGTGGCGCAACGCGCGCGGAACCTCTCGGAAGCCGTGCGGCTGGTGCGTGACGCGAAGGGAACCAGCGACTACCACTACCTCATTCTCGATCTTGTCCGCGGGCGCGGACCGGAAGCGAGCGCCCGCGTGGTCGAGGTGAGCATGAAGAAGTCGATTGTTCGCTTGCCGGAGAAGAACTTCATTCTTGGGTGCGGCCCATATTCCGAGGCCCGCTGGTTCGAGGACGGGAAGCCGGCGCCGGTTGACATGCCGCGCTTCGACGACGAATCGAAGCTGCGGTACGCGGTCCTGCCTGAGAGGATCGACCAGCTGACCCGAAAGTTCTTCGACCCGGGTTCCAACCTGAACTGGTGGTACAAGACGCTCGCCGAAGAGCCGATCGCCCGCGCTGATACTATTCAATCAGTGATATATCCGGTCTCCGGCCCCCTCCTGGTCGCCGGAGGCCAGATTGGCTCCGACGCCCCGGCTTCGCGCGGCAAGTGGGCGAAGTTCTTGGGCTACAACGTCTCAGTCCCGACGTTGCTCGGGATCGAACACCAATGGTCGCCAGCCGCGACAAAGCCGAACACCACCCCGGCGCCCGGCGCGCCTTCATCCTCGAAACCCGATGGCGCGGCGAAGCCCAAGGAAGAAGACGGAGAGTTCTGATCCGCCCTCATCACCGACAACTTCCTCCCCGCCCCTCGTCCCCTGACCCCTGGGCCGACCCATGCGCCGTTGCTCAAGCCTGCTTCCCCGTTCCGTCCGCCGCTCGCGTTCTCTTGGTTTCGCGTTGGCGACACTCTTCTTCGGCGGCGCGCTTTCCGCCCAGCAGAAGTCCGACCCCACCCCCGATCCCGAACCGCCGGCGGGGCTGAAGATCGCCCTCGGCCCCGTGGTGGGCCACGTGGGAACGGACCACGCCATTCTCTGGCTG
>JACQVU010000402.1 GCA_016209585.1 Planctomycetota bacterium | reverse complement strand
GTTTCGGGAGTGAGGGTGAGGTCTTTCGACACGGTGTCGCCGTTCTTGAACGTTCCGACCGAGAGCGACGGCGAACGGGCGTAGCCCGTCTTGTCGGCGCGCACGTCGATCTTGCCCGAAAGGCTTTCGGGCACGTCTTTGAAGGTGTACGCGCCGTTTTTGTCGGTGACGAGCGACCTGGCGAGGAAGTCGGCCGCGCCGCGATTGGCGATATTGAGCACGTCGATCTGGAAAATCTGCGACGGCGACGCCTGGATCCCCGTGTCAGCCGTGGCGGTTTCGGTCTTGGGAACGCCCGCGAGCGAATAGGTGACGGCGACCGAAATGGTGAGCGTCACCGCGTCTTCCAGGTAGGTCTTGTCGGCCGTGCCGTCGCCGTCGGAGTCGAACTTCTTGAGCATGTCGCCCAGGTACTGGCGGATGAAGTTCTTGGTCTCGCTGAGGTAGAGCAACTTGTAGGTGGAGACTTTTTGGTCGGCGAAGGTTTTGAGCGTGCCGGCGAACGTGCCGTGCAGTTTCAGCGACCATTCGACCGTGGGCACGGTGTCGCCCACCGGCGCGATGGAGTAGTAGAACCCCTGCTTGCCGCCGCCGTAGATGGAGACCTGCCCGCCGGAGAGGGTGACGGTTTGCGAGAGGGCGCTTTCAGCGATGCCGAGAGAGAAGAGCGCCTGCCCAGCCTCCGTCAGGCCGCCGGCGTGGGCCACTTCAACACGAAGGTCGAACGTGCCGGAGGTGTACGAGGTGTCGCCCGCCGCCACCTTCTCACGGATTTTCGCCAGAATCTCCTCGGACGTGAGCGTTGAGAAGCCGAGGCCGGTTTTCACGGTGATCTCTTCCGCGGCGACCGGCAGCCCACCCGATGAGGCCTCGGGGCGACGCGCGATCTTATAGGTATAGGTGGCGTCGCTCTTATGCCCCAGCGCCAGATAGCCGCCGGAAGAGGGCGTGCCGACCACCGACATCTGGGAGAGGGCCGACGTGGCGACGAGCGCGACCTTCGCGCCCTCGACCGCCGCGTTCGTGCCGGCCTCCCGCACCGTGCCGCTGATCGTCGCGCCGGTGACGATGGGCGTGAGCGAGATTTCCGCATCTATGTTCGGGTTGCCGGGCGTGACCGGAACCTGCGCCTCCGCGCTCTGATAGCCCTTCGCGGACGCCGACACCGTGATCGACGCGCGCGTGAACGGCACGGGGATATTTGGCGCCGTGACGCCGCCGTTCTCCGTCGACGTGAAGGATTGGCCCTCGACCACCACGAGCGCGCCGGGAATGGGCGCTCCCGTGGCCTGATCCTTGATCTTGATGCCCGCCGTGACGGTGGGAATGGCTGACGACGCGCCCGTGTCGAGCACGAAGGCGAAGTTGTACGGTCCGGGGATGAAGGTGGAGGCGGAGGCGAGCGAGAGCGTGTATTTGCCGTTGGAAGAATCGAGGTCAAGCCGCGCGGTGCCGGCCTTGGCCCAGTAGCGGTCGTTGCCCGGCGTGCCGTCGCCGTTGAAATCCGACGCCAGGTACCAGAGCGCGAGCGTGCCGGCCTTCGCCACGTTCACCACGTCGTTCAGTTGCGCGGGCGTGAACGTGTTGAGCAGCGTGGTGGTGGTGGGGCGGATTTGCCCCGTGAAGCCGTAGTCCTTCCGGGTGAGCGTCTGTTTTTTCACGCCGTCGCGCACGGTGACCTCCGCCGCGGCCACCACCTGGCCGGGAACACCCTTTTTCTCGGCGTTCGTCAGCATGGGCGGGTGCGTGGTGATGGGCGCGACGTGGACCGCGACGGTGGTCAACGCGGAGCCGGCCGGGCTGATGATCTGCGAGCCGTTGGCGAAGACCATGCGCACCGAGCCGTCGAGCGACGTGGCCACCACCGTGGAAACCGTGGCGGCGGATTCCTGGGAGAGATCCGACCGCTGCGTGAGCGCCGCGGCCTTCACGGCCTGTAATATCGTGCCCTCGCCCTCGATCTCGCGGACGATGAGATAGATTTTCTGCGCGGTGGTGGTGTTGAGCGAGAGCTCCGCGCCCGACGCCGCCGGGTGATCGACCGTCACCAGCGCGGCGGCGCTTTTCGTCACGTCAGCGGAGAAGGAGCCGTCAGAAGCGGTGGTGGCCTTGTCCGCGCCGTCCACCAGCACCTTCGCCCCGGCGAGAGGCGCGAGCAGCCCCGACGGCTGCGCCTGGAAGAGGATGCCGGAGAGGTTGCCTGATGCGGTGGTCGTTCCTCCCGTGGAAATCGTGCCGGCGATGATAGGAGGGTGGCCGCCCCCGCCACCGCCGCAGGCGGAGAGCAGCAGGGCGACGGCGGTGAGGAGGGCGCTATTTACCCCCCCCCCCCGCACAAAACGCACCAGGAGCGGGCGCGCGCAGAGGGCGTGGGAAGAGGGACGCGCGGCGAGGCTGGTGGTGGAGCGGGTCATGGCGGTAGTTCCGGCGAGAAAGCGCGCGGTGGAGACGGTTGAAAGGTGGAGGTAACGCGAGTGTAAAAGTATACCCTCGCGCCGGCGGCGATCCAGATAAAATGTCGCGGTGGGCAGGGGGAGAGGGGGATGCGGCCGACGACCGGACGCAGATGTTAGCCACAGAGCGCACAGAGAACGCAGAGAGCATCCAGCCCCCCGCCCCTCGCCCCGTCTCAGTCATCGGCGCCCGCCGCCGGTGTCCAAAAGCGCAGCGCCGGCCCCCGGTGAAGGGAGCCGGCGCTGGTGTGCTCGACGTGCACGCGGGGAAGTTCCGCGGGGGTTACGCCGACTACGGACGGAGCAGCTGGAGCACCGACTGCGGGATGAGGTTCGCGGACGCAAGGACCGAGGTTCCGGCCTGGAAGAGAATCTGGGCGCGGGTGAACTCGGTGGTCTCGGCCGCGAAGTCGAGGTCGCGGATGGTGGACTCCGACGCCGTCAGGTTGGTGATGGTCACCCCCAGCGAGGAGATGGCCGTCTCCAGCGAGTTGGAGGCGATGGAGCCGAGGAACGAGCGCAGGTCGGACACCTGGCCGATCGCCGCGTCGACGATGGTCATGGCGTTCTGCGGGTTCTGGAACAGGTCGTTCCCCGCCCCGCTCTTCAGCGACGCGACGAAGCCCTGCGGCATGGCCGCCGAGTTCGAGGCCGCCGAACCCACGGTGTTCTCGCGCTCCACCGAAAGCCCCAGTTCGCTCGAGCGCATGCTCGTCAGGCCGACGGTCATGCGATCGATGCTGCTCGGCTCGGAGTTGATCTGGAACGTGAGACCGGAGTCCGCGCCGTTCATGACCCGGAACTGCAAGCCCGAGGTGGCCTGGGAACCGGTGATCGACCCCGCCGCCGCGTTCGCCACGCTGCGCCCGTACGACGCGATCTGGAAGACCCGCTCCGACAGGCGCACTTCCGCGTTGAGGAAGCTCGACGTCACCCGCAGGCTGTAGCCCCGCGCCACCACCTGCGCGCCGTCCAGCCGGGCCTCCAGGTCTGAGCCGTAGTCCTGCTGCACGTAGCCCTGCCGGACCAGGCCGGTGTTGAACGCGGTCCCGCCCGAGGCGGCGAAGGTGCGAACCAGGCCCACGTTGGTGCCGGACTGGGTGAGGTTCTCCACCCGGACGAACTGGTCGGAGCCGAAGTTCACCGAGTACATGGCGAAGGAGAAGCCCGAGGCCCCGCCCTTCACCCCGCCCGGCGTGGAGCCGACCGGCGCGGTGGAGGCGAACACCCCCGTCGCGGCGGTGACCCGGTTGACCGACTCCACCAGGTCGCGGATGGTGGCGCCGGAGGCCAACTTGATGTCTTCTGACCCCAGGTTGCCGGTGACGCGCAGCGTGACGAACTGTCCGGACCCCAGCCGCCCGGTGATGGTGTTGGAGATCACCACGGTGCTGGAGGAGACCCGGTTCGACTGGCTCTGCTGCTGCGCGGCGTCGGCGTAGACCACGCCGCCGGTGACGTAGCCGGTCAACAGGCCGCCGCTGGCGATGGCCACGGTGGCGCGGGAGGCCAGGTCGGTCACCTTCACGCGGAAGAGGAGGGAGGACTGGTTGTTGGCGAAGCGGACGGAGCGGACCTTGAGTTCGTCGATCAGTTCATGCCGCGAGCGGACCTGGAAGTCGGACCCGCCGTTGAGCAACTGGCGCGAGGCGAACCGGGTGGTGACGGCGATGCGGTCGATGGCGTCGATGGCGCGGTCGACCGAGCGCTGCTCCGCGTCGATCTGGTTGGCGTCGGCGGCCCCCGTGTTCATGGCGAACACGATGGACTCCCGGATGCCCACCAGCAGGTTGTTCACCTCGGCCAGCGCGGCCTCGGTGGTGTTGATGAGGTTCAGGTCGCTCTGGGTGTTCCGCACCGCCTGCTGCAGCGACCGGGTCTGCGCCCGGAGTTGCTCGGAAATCACCAGGCCGCTGGGATCGTCCGACGCACGGTTGATCCGAAGCCCGGTGGAGAGCCGCTCCAGGGAGACCGACTGCTTGCTGTCCGCGCTGCGAAGGTTCCGAAGAGCCTCCAACGCGGGCACGTTCGTATTGATCCGCATTCCCATGATGAATCATCCTCCGTGATGATCGCTGTGGACCGGACATCCCTGTCCGGCCGGCGCGGCCAACTGGCCTTCCCGGACCGCCGGCGCCCGCGGCCCCCTTGTCGGGCGGGGCCTGCCCGCTGTTTCCCTCGCTACCCACCTCCCTTCCGTTCTCGGTGCTCGGTTCTGGGTTCGTGGTGCTCGGTTTTCGGACCCCCGAGACCCCTTGCCCCCAGCCCGCTCTCACTCGCCCGCGGCGGCTGACAGGTTCTCCTCCGCCAGCCCCAGTTTCCGCTTGGCGCCGTGGATGGTGTACATTTCGTCGCGCAGCAGGGTCTTGAGCGTGAGCACCCGCTGGACCGACGAGGGCGGATACTGCCGTTGACGGCCACGGGTACGCTCGACCTCGAGGTAGCCGTCGAAGGTCTTCTCCCAGAACCGCAACGTGGACTTGCTCACCCCCGTCACCTGCTCCACCTGGTGGATGGTGAGCGGCAGGGAGTTGTAGATCGCGCGTGGGTCCATTCCCTTCCTCCTCCGTGTGCAGGAACAGAATGGAAGCGCGTCACCTGTGCGGACGGCGATCGACCCCGCCGCCCGAACGGATGTATAGCCAACCCCGCCGGATGCCGTTAAAAGACAGACCAGCGCGGGTTCGCCGAGGACCTCCGTGTCCACAAGTGACCGCTTCCTTGCGATCACCCCTGGTTCCCCGCCGCCAGTTTCGCGGCGGTTGTCGGCTTGCGACGGAACCAGGAACGCTTCGATTTCGGATGTTTGAATGATTTCCTTTAGTGAATCCAAAAACTTTTTTCAGGCCGCAGGTTCGTGATACGTCGTCGTAAAGTATTGGCAATCAAGGTGATAGCGAACACGTCTTTTCGCTTGAGGTTCCCGAAAGCACCGGTGTCGCCTCGATCAAGCATCGCTATAGAGTTATTATAGTGTTAGTATTATGTTAATGCAGTGCCATCAGGAGAAGTTTTCCCCGCCGGAGAGGTCCAAGGCTTCCGCACTCTCTCGTTCTTGCTGGGGATATCGCCAGAGCGTAGGAAAATCGCACCGCCTCAGCGCCATTCGCCGATGTCTCGCTGGTGGCTCGTTACTCGTCGCCATGTGAAGTTTGTCACTCCGTCATGATTTCCACCGCGCCGGGCCGGGCGGCGATTTATACTTCCCGGTCAGCCTTATCGTGTTGTTCGCACGGTGCACTCAGGAAAATGGTGGCCACCGATGCTGCGTATCACTTGCCTCTCCCTCCTCTCAATTGTCTCGCTCGCTCTCCTGGCCGCTGCCGCCGGATGCGACGGCACCAGCCCCTCGCCCGCGTCACGGCTGCGCACCCCGCCGACGGAAGTATCCGGCGCGGCGCTGAAAGGGCGGTTCGTCTCGGGCACGGCGGCGCTCTATTCGTACACCGGCGGCGCGCGCTCCGCGCGGCCATTGGCCACCACGCTGCTCAGCGGCGCGGGCGGCTACCGGTTCGAGGTTTTCACCACCGCGCCCGTGCTCTGCGTGGAAGTCACCTCCGGCGCGTACATCGACGAAGCCACGGGCGCACAGGTGCGCCTCGCCCAAGGCCAGACGAT
>JACQVU010000401.1 GCA_016209585.1 Planctomycetota bacterium | reverse complement strand
TGTTATAGTGTCGGACACGCACTCACGCGGGGCCAAGGAAGCCCCGGCCGCGGACCGCCGCATGCGTCGCACCATTCTCTTCGTCACCCACGAGATGGTCCCGCTCCTGCCCCGCGCCGTCGTGGCTGGCGGGGGGGTCCGGGCGTGGGGGCTGGCCAACGCTCTTGAATGCGCCGGCCACCGGGTGCTGTGGTCGCTGCCGGAGCCGCTGGTGGCGCGCTTCCCCGATCTGCCGCCCGAAACGCGGGAGATCGCGCACGCGCCCTGGACCGTGACCGACCTGGTCTGGCGCGTCCGGCCCGACCTCGTCCTTTTTGAACAGTGGGGCGCGCTGGCGCTGCTGGGCGACGCGCCCTGCCCGGTGGTTGTCGACCTGCCGGCTCCGCTGGTCATCGAAAACGCCTTCCGCGGGCGGGGCGACCTGGCTCCGGTGTTCGCCGCCAAACTGGCGGCGTTGCGCAAATGCGACCACATGGTGGTTGGTTCCGAAGGCCAGAAACAGTACCTTCTCCCCTGGCTCGCGTTGCTCGGCTTCGATCTCCGCGAGCCGCCCGTCTGTGTCGTTCCGATGCTCTTTTCCCCCGAAGCCCCGCCGCGGCTCCCGCCGGCCGAGCCGGTCTTCGTCTTCGGCGGCATGATCTGGCCGTGGCAGGACCCCTACCGCGCCCTCGGCGTGCTCTTCGACGAACTCGAACGCGCCGGTCGCGGCACGGTCCGCCTCTTCTGCGGCGCCCACCCCGGCAACTTCGGCGTCGGCGCCGGCCGCGACTACAACCGCCAGCAACCTGACGCCTTCCCGCGCGAATTCCTCGACCGGCTCGCGCGTTGTCCCCGCGCCCGCCTGGAAGGACTCGTGGATCGGGAGTCGCTCGACGCCGCCTATGCCCGCGCCACCTGCGCCTTCGACGTGATGCGCCACACGGTGGAGCGCGAAGTGGCCTTTCCCACCCGCACCGCCGACTACCTCTGGCGTGGAATCCCCGTCATCCACGGCGCGGGCGCCGAACTGGCCGGCGTCATCGCCCGCGCCGGCGCCGGCTGGATCGTCGACCCCCACGACGACTCCGCCATCCGCGCCGCCGTCCGCGAGGCGCTGTCCGATCCCCAGGGCGTCGAACGCCGCGCCGCCGCCGCGGCCCGGCTGGCGCGTGAACGGCTCAACTGGACCACCGGCGCGGGGGCGCTGCTGCGCTGGATCGCCGAGCCGCGCCGCGCGCCGCGAAACACGCCCCACGCCGTGCGCTTGGGTGGCGCGGCTGACCGGGCGGTCCGCCTGCTGGACCGGGTGCGGGCCAGGGCGGCGCCCCCCGCGCGAGAAAAGGGCTTGCATCCCGCGGCCTCGTGACCATGAATCTTGGTTCTCATGAAAGTGAAAGACCCCCAACGCCCCCGCCCGCGCGCCGCCACCACCCGGTTGACGCTGGCCACGCGCACGCTTGGCCCGGTTCCCGACCTGGAGCGCCACCTCCCCTCCGACTGGTGGCGGCGGCTGTTCAACTCGGTCTACATCAAGACCGATGGCGACGTGGTGGAGAACGACGCCAACACCCAACGTGACGTGGACCTGCTGGTCGCCGCCGCCGGGATCGCGCCCGCGCACCGCGTTCTGGACCTCTGCTGCGGCCAGGGCCGGCACTCGCTGGAACTGGCGCGGCGCGGCTTCGAGCAGGTGGTCGGCGTGGATCGCTCGCGCTACCTCATTCGGCTCGCCAAGAAGCGGGCGCGGACGGCGGGGCTGAGCGTCCGCTTCCACGAGGGCGACGCCCGCAAGTTCCGGTACAAGGGCCAGCCGTTCGACTGCGTGGCGCTGATGGGGAACTCGTTCGGCTACTTCGAGCAGCGCGCCGACGACGAGGCCGTGCTGGAGACCGTCAAAGCCAACCTCCGGGCCCGCGGGACGCTGCTGCTCGACATCAGCGACGGCGACTGGATGCGCGCCCGTTTCGCGCCCCGTTCGTGGGAGTGGATCGACGACGATCACTTCGTCTGCCGCGAGCGCGCCCTCTCGTCCGACGGCGACCGGCTGGTGTCGCGCGAGGTGGTGGTGCACGCCGAGAAGGGCGTCATCGCCGACCAGTTCTACGCCGAACGGCTCTACTCCCGCGAGCAGATCACCGCGCTCCTGGCCCGCCGCGGGTTCGGCGACGTCGCCCTCCACGATGGCGCCGAAACAGCCTCCGACCGCAACCAGGACCTGGGCATGATGGCCCATCGCCTCTTCCTCACGGCGCGCGCGCCGGAGAAAAAGGCGGCCGCGCCCCCCGCGCCCCGCGTGGCCTACCCGCAGGTGACCGTCATCCTCGGCGACCCCCGCCTGGCCGACGTGGTGAAACTCGGCGGCAAGTTCAACCCCGAAGACTTCGACACGCTCACCCGCCTGCGGGAGGCGCTGGCCGAATTGAAGGACTACGCCTTCACCTTCCTCGACGACCACCAGACGCTCCTGAGCCAGGTCCGCGCCGCCCCGCCGCCCTTCGTGTTCAACCTCTGCGACGAAGGCTTCAAAAACGATCCCCTGCGGGAACTGCACCTGCCGGCGCTCCTCGAAATGTTCGACGTGCCCTACACCGGCGCCGGCCCGGCCTGCCTCGGCCTCTGCTACAACAAGGCGCTGGTCCGCGCCATCGCCCAGTCGCTTGACGTGCCCGTCCCCGCCGAGTCCTTCTTCGGCGCCGACGACAGCGCGGCCACCATCCCCGCCACCTTCCCCGCCCTGGTGAAACCCAATTGCGGCGACTCCAGCATGGGCATCACCAAAGACGCCGTGGTGCGCGACACCGCCAGCCTGCTGGCCTACATCGACTGGCTGCGCGAACGCTACGGCCGCCGCGCCATCCTGGTCCAGGAGTTCCTCACCGGGCCGGAGTACACCGTGGCCATCGTCGGCAACCCCGGCCTCACGCTGCGCGTCCTGCCCCCACTGGAGGTCGATTACGGCAAACTGCCGGCCGGGCTGCCCCCCCTTCTCTCCTACGAGTCCAAGTGGCAGCCCGACTCGCCCTACTGGACCGACATCGCCTACCACGAGGCCCGCCTCGACGAGGATCGCAAGCGCCTGCTGGTCGACTACTCCGTCACGCTCTTCGAACGCCTCGGCTGCCGCGACTACGCCCGCTTCGACTACCGCGCCGACGCCCAAGGGGCCATCAAACTCCTGGAAGCCAACCCCAACCCCGGCTGGTGCTGGGACGGGAAACTGAATCTCATGGCCGGCTACGCCGGGCTTTCCTACGCCGACCTCCTGCGCCTGATCCTCGAGGCCGCGCAGGAGCGCGTGAGCGCCGGCGTGGCCAAGGCGCCGCTGCCGTAGGAGAACATGACGGCTGGACTCCGCTCCGCGCTTCGGTCCCGTTTCGGCGCCCGCGCCCAGCGCGCGCGGGATCGTCTCGGCCTCTGGTCGCTGCGCGCCGCGGCCCGCGAGCAGGGGCTTGACGATCTCACGCGGCGGCTGGAGGCGCTGGCGCCGGACCTCTCGCGGCAATACAGCGACACCACGGTGGAGGGCGACTACGGCGTGCTGAAGACGCGCCTGATGCATGCGTTTCAGGCGCGGTTGATGCTGCGCGCCGTGGAAGGCATCGCGGGGGATCCGCTCGTGGTGGCCGACATCGGCGACTCCAGCGGCACGCACCTTTTGTATCTTCGCGCGCTCTCCGGCCGCGACCTGCGCACGCTGAGCGTGAACATCGACCCGCGCGCGGTCGAGCGGATCCGGGCGAAAGGCATGGAGGCGATCCTCTCGCGCGCGGAAGACCTCGACCTTGGCGATCGGCGCGTGGACCTCTTCATGTGCTTCGAGGCGCTGGAGCACTTTCTCGACCCCGCCACGTTCCTGCGGCGCGTCGCCGCGCGGGGCCACGGCGACCACTTTCTCATGACGGTTCCGTGGGTGCGGACCAGCCGCCTGGGCCTGCGCCACCTTCGGGATCGCTGGTACGACGCCACGTCCACATTGCGCTCGGAGGACTGCCACTTTCTGGAACTCCGCCCCGCCGACTGGGAGTTGCTTTTCCTGCACGCCGGCTGGGTGATGGAGTGGAGCGCG
>JACQVU010000400.1 GCA_016209585.1 Planctomycetota bacterium | reverse complement strand
GCGACGGCGATCACCTTCAGCCTGTGGACGGCGTCGTCGGGGGGGAGCCTGTTGTACCGCGACACGGTGACGTTGACGCCCGACGCCAACGGCATCTATTCGTACAATCTGGGAAGCGACTACGACGCCACCGCGCCGACGCCGACCTACGCGGCGCTGTCGAACGTGTTCAAGAACTCCTCGCTGTCACCGTTCGACGTTTACCTGGGGGTGAAGGTGGGCACGAACAGCGAGATGACGCCGCGCATCCAGGTGGTGTCGTCGGGGTTCGCGCTGAACGCCGACTATCTCGACGGTCTGGATTCCGGGGGTTTCGCGCAGGTTTCCGGCAACGTGACGCAGGCCAACCTGGCGGAGTTGACGGGGGGCGGGGCCTCGGCGCTGCACAGCCACGCGGAGACGGGGGACATTTCGGCGGTGAACACCAGCGCGCCGCTGGCGGGGGGCGCGACCAGCGGGGCGGTGACGTTGTCGCTGGCGGCCGCGAGTTCCACGGTTGACGGGTATCTCTCGTCGGCCGATTGGAACACGTTCAACGGCAAGGCGGCGGGGTCGCACAGCCACACGCTCTCGACGCACACGCGGGGCGGCGGCCTCACCGGGGCCAACTACGACGGTTCGGCGGCGGCGACGTGGGCCGTGGATTTCGCGGGGTCGGGTGCCGCCGCCACCGCCGCGCGCAGCGATCACGCCCATTCGACGCATACCCGCGGGAGCGGGTTGACCGGAAGCAACTACGACGGTTCGGCGGCGGCGACGTGGGCGGTGGATTTCGCGGGGTCGGGGGTGGCCACCACGGCCGCGAAGAGCGACCACGCCCACGCCACGCTCACCCGCGGGAGCGGGTTGACGGGAAGCAACTACGACGGCTCGGCGGCGGCGACGTTCGCGGCCGACTTCGCGGGAACGGGCACGGCCGCGACCATCGCGCGCAGCGACCACACCCACGCCGGCGGCGGCAGCGGCGTGCAGACCTACTTCGGCTCGGCCGACGTGGACAGCGGCCAGAGCGAGAAACTGTACGTGCACGTCTTCAACACCCAACCGACGCAGGTGCTGCTCTACCTGTGGGGCGAGAAATACAACCCCGCGTTTTACACCGAGCTCGGCCAACACACCCACACGTTCACCGGCGACGCCACCGGGAACGCGAGCGCCGACCACACCCACTCGCTTCCCAGTCACACGCACGACACCGACCCGGCGGCGGTCACCTCCGGCCTGAACAGCGTGGACCACACCCATGCCGGCCCATCGCATACTCATGACGTGGACCCGGCGGCGGTCACGTCGGGCCTCAACAGTGTCGACCACACCCACTCGGTGGGCAGCCACACGCACACGGGGCCGTCGCACGTGCACGGCTACTACACCGCGCCGTACCCCGACTATAGCAACCAGTACGGATCGACGAACTACAACAACACCGACGCCGCCGGCACGGGCGCAACCGGTGCGGCGGGGGGAACGTCGGGGGGCATGTCGGCGAACCACACGCACAGCGTGGACGTGGGCAACACCACGTCCACGGCGGCGGGCACGGGCGCGACCGGCGGGCAGTCGGTGACGCACACGCACTCGGTTGACGTGGCGAACACCACCTCCAGCGCCTGGTCGGGAACGTCCGGGACCACCTCGGTGACGCACACCCACACCGTCACGGGCACGAACGCCAACGCGGGGGTGAACGGGGGGTCGCTGTCGTCGTCCGCGAAGACCTACAACAACGACCTGACGGTCTGGATCGACGGCGCGGAGAAGACGGCCACGCTGCACACCATCTCCGGCCTGACGCTCTTCGGCGACGGCACCTCCACCCACGGTTTCGTCACCAGCGGCACCGGGCAGATGGACGTCACGTCGGTGATCACCTGGGGTGTCGGCCAGCACACCATCGAGTTCCGGCAGGCGGGCACGTCCGGGGGCAAGGTGCGGTACAACGTCTACGTGAAGTACTGAGGGTCGCGTCCGGCCGGCCGCGAAGTTTTGGCGGCAGTTGTCGGTGATCAGTGGTCAGTCGTCAGGAAGCAAGCCCGCGGGTCGCTGATAACTGATGACCGACAGCCGGCGCGAGAGCAGGGTGGATGGCATGGAGTTTCCGAGGCTGTCGGTTCCCGCTCGCCGCCGCCCGTCCGGCGCTTCCGCCCGCCCGTCGGCGCGAAAGCCCGTCCTGGCGATGCTTCTCCTGGCGGCGTGCGCGCTCGCGCCGCCCGCGCGCCTGATCGCGCAGGAGTCGCCGGGCGCGGCCGGCGCGCCCACCGCCCCGCTTCCCGCCGGCCCGCAGACGCCACCCCCCAGCCCGGCCGCGGAGGTGGTCGCCGAAGCGTCGCGCCTGACGATCGCCCCGCCGGAGTGGGCGGTGGGTGGTGTCAGCGGGAATAACCCTCTCACCAAGACGTTCCTCGCCTCGCTCGATGCCAGCGCCGAAGGGGGCGCGCCCGCGCTCGTGACGTCCAGCGCGGCGCTCGAAGGGGTATTGGCGCCGGTCGAGAACCAGAGGGGCGTCTGGAACGTCACGCTCACGTTGCGCCCCGGCGCGTTGCGCGGCCGGTTCCGCGAGTTCGCCTATCTGACCGTCGGCGACGCCAGGCCGGAGATCGCGCGGATCGCCGTCACCGGGGAGACGCCGACGAAAGCGCTCCACCTCTTCGCCTTCCCCGGCGGCGCGGAGATCGGGGCCATGGTCGACGCCCTGCAGCATCTGGCGTCGCACGCGCCGGAGTACTACGCGGTGTCGCTGCACGACCTCTCCCAACCCGATGAGTTTCGTCTGCTGTTGGACCAACGGCGGCGGCTGAACGTCTCCGAAACGCGGCCGCCCTACCTCTTCCTCGACGATCTCTGCCTCACAGGAGGCGAGGCTATCCTGGCCTACGTCGACCGGGCGCATCGGAACGCCCATCCCCAGCCGGCGCAATCCGGGGTTGCTTCCGGCGCCGCGGGCGCGAACGCCGCGCCGCCGGCTGCCCGCCCCGACGGGGAAACCGACTTGGCCTCGGAGGGGTACCGCCTGGCGGTGTTGTCGCCCGGCGTTGAGCCGCGGGGGCGGGTCGCCGCGGCGGCGCTCTCTCCGGCCGCGGGCAACGCGGCGGAGGCGCTTCCCGACCGCGCGGGCGCGGCGTCATCGTTGTGGCTGGCGATACTGACGGCGCTGGTGGCGCTGTCGCTCATCGCGCAAGGCGTCATGGGGTGGCTGTTCTACCGCGCGGTGTTCCGGCCCGCGCCGGCGAACGCCACGGCGGCGGCCACGGTGGTGACGGGGGCGCTGGTCGCGCTGCTGCTTCTTCAGGGCGGGGCGCTGCGCGGCGAGGAGATGGCGAGCGCGGACTACAAGTTCACGCACTCGCTGCTCGGCGAGGTCGGCGGGCGGTCGTCGTCCACGGGGTATCTGCACGCGGTGACGGCCGTGGAAGCGCCGGCACGTGGGGGGGTGCTCGACGACGCCACGGATCGCAAGGTTTACGCCGGATACATCCACACGCTGCCCACCAGCGCTGTCATCCCCGGCGGCGGGGGATCGCCCAATTTCGCGGTGGCGCCGGTGCTGGTGGGCGAGGTGGGAGGGCGGGTGAGTTCGGCGGACTATCTCCACGCGGTGAGCGCGGTGGAAGCGCCGGCCTACGGCCCCCTCCTGGACGACGCCACCAACCGCAAGGTGGAGGCGGGGTACATTCACACGCTGCCGAAGGGGCCGGGCGACCCGGCGGTGGCCAGCACGTCGCACCCCAACCAAGCCGTCTGGAGCAGCAACGCCACGCCCGACTTCAGCAGCGGGTCTCCGCCCAACACCGATCACTTCCACTGGTTGATCGACCAGACGCCCACGCGCACCGCCGCCTACGTCGCGGCCAACGGCACGCAGGACGCCGACGGCGTGGTGACGGGCGCGACGGGAGTCAGCGGCGACGGCACGTGGTACATCCACGTGGTGGCGTCGGACAGCCCGACCGACATCAACCTGTCGCGGAACCCTTCGCACTACACGATCAAGTACGACGGCTCCACGCCCAACGTCGCCTGGGTTGACGCCGGCCCAAGCGCCGCGGATCGGGTGAGTTACACCACGGGCCAGTGGGTGAGCGCGGTGTCGGCCAGTTTCTCGTGGTCGCATCCGGGGTCGGTGTCGGGCGTCACGTTTTATTACGAGGTGAACACGTCGCCGGGCGCCACCATCGCGTTCGACGAGGCCACCACCACCGCCAGCGCCTTCATCGACGGCGTGTCGCTGGGCGCGGGGTCGAACTACTTCCACGTGGCCGCGAAGAACGGCGCTGGAACGACCGGGGCGGAGCAGGTTTTCCGCCTGAACTCCGACACCACCACCCCGGCGATCGCCTGGCTCGACGCCGGACCGTCGAGCGGCGACCGCGCCTCGTTCACCAGTGGCCAGTGGACCAACGACAGCCTCGTGAGTTTCAGCTGGGCCGACCCGGCGTCGATCTCCGACGACACCTTCTACTACGAACTGAACACTTCGTCGGGGAACACCATCGCCTTCGATGAGGCCACCACCACCGCGAGCGCCTTCGTCGACAACGTGGCGATCTCGGCCGGCGTCAACTACTTCCACGTCGCGCCCAAAAACGGCGTGGGCGCCACTGGCGGCGAGGTGGTCTACGCGCTCTCCTTTGACGGCGCCACGCCCGACATCGCGCAGGTTCGCGCCTGGCAGGAGAACACCTTCGCCACCGAAATCACGGCCGACACCTGGCAGGACGACGGCGTGGTGAGTTTCAACTGGACCGACCCGGCGTCGCCCTCCGACGACTTCTTCTATTACGAGTACAACCAGTCCGCCGCCGACACCATCTCCGGCTCCGAAAGTTCCACCGCCGCGCCGCAGGTGACCGACTTCGCGCTGACCGCCGGCGACTACTTCTTCCACGTGAAACCGAAGACCAACGCCGGGGCCTGGGGCACGGAGCGCACCTTCCGCGTCAAGTACAACGCCGCCGCTCCCGGGGCGCCCACCGCGCTGTGGGTGAACAACGGCGTCACCGGCGCCCAGTCAGCCACGGCGGCGGGGTCGCCGCCCACTATCCGGGGCGATTTCCTCACCACGCAGGGGTCGCTGATCGTGTTCAGCGCCGTGCACCACGACGACGCCGGCTCGGCCGAGAAGTACCAGGTCCAGGTGGACGACGACGACGCGGCGCCCTACTTCGAGTCTCCGCTCTGGGACTCCGGCGCGGCCGGAACCGCCTTTCCCGAGGGCGCGCAGTCAGTCACCGACGGCAAGCGGTGCACCGACGTTCCGTACGGCTCCGGCGCGGCGCCGGCCGCGCAACTCTCGTACGGCGTCACCTATTCCTGGCGCGTCCGCCTCTGGGACGCGGTCTCTCCGGGACCGTGGAGCACCGACGACACCACCGCGCCGGCGACCTTCCGCGTCGAGCGCGGCATCGGCGTCACCGACGCCGCCGCGGAGTCGTTCCCCGACCGCGCCGGCGCCACCGGCGCGTCGGCGAAGTTCTTCAAGATGACGGACCCGGCCACCTACGTCTTTCGCGCCGTGGTCGAGGCCGGCGCGCCCGTCACGCTCACCTTCTGGGCGCGCAATCCCTCGGGAACCACGCTTCCCACCGGCATGAGCGCCTCGTTCACCGGCCTCGGCGTCACGCCCACCGGCCCGACCTTCATCCAGACCTCGCCCGACGACGCCAACTGGCGTCAACACCAGTTCACCGCCACCGCCCCGGCCTCGCGCGGCACACTGCTGTTCACGGTGACCACCACCGGCGCCGGCCCCTGGTATTTCGACGATATCGTTTCGACGCAGTAGCGCCGGCGAACCTCAAACTCGGGCCTGGAATCGGCTCCGGATGGTTGGTAACATTGTTCGCATGGGGATCCATGTCGAAGTGGACGAGACACTTCTTCGAAGGGCGGAAAGCGCCACCGGGATCGGCGATCCGGGCGAACTGGTCAGGCGCGGCCTTGAGCATCTGGCGGGTGACGGCAGTGGGCTGTCGCCCTCAGCGCGGGCTGGCGCGCCGGTCAAACCGCAACTGCTGGCGGTATGGGAGACAGTGAGCCGTCTCCCTCCACTCAGCGACTCGGAGGCCGCTGAGATCGAGAAGGTGATCCACGATGCCGTTCGTGAAGCGCCGCCATGGAGTGTGTGATCGATACCACGGTCCTCATCGACTTCTGGCGACAGCAAGGGCGGTCGGTGGTGTGGGGGCAGATCGAACAACTGGTCGGCGATCGCGTGATGTTGCTTCCCTGGATTGCCGAGGCGGAGTTTCTGTTCGGCGCGATGTACAAACGGGTTGATCCAGAGATCGTGCGGGCATTTCTCGCGCCGTTTGTTCCCCTTCCCGTTGAACACTCTCACGTTCGAATGGTCGCCCAAGTCGCGGCTGAACTCGAGTGGATCGGTATGCGCATCGGGTGGTCTGATCTCTGGATCGCGGCCGCCGCGCTGCAACGACGGGCGCCGGTGATCACCCGAAATGGCGGGCACTTCAGCCGCGTGCCTGGATTGAGCGTTCTCAGTTACGAGTTGCCCCGATAGCGCCGGCGCCGGACAGGAAGCGGTGACTTCAGCGGCTGTCCATTCCTCCCTGCTGCTGGATCGCGCGCGCCGTTTGACACCCTCCATTGGAGCGACCTACCCCCTCACCTGTTTCCTTTGAGAATCGCGTCGTTCCGGCCCGGCGGGCGGGCTGGGCTTGGCCGGTGGCCGCGCCACCTGGATGCGCCCGGCCAGCGCGGGAGAGAGCGCCCGCTTCCTCTTCCCCACGCGCACGGTGATCGGTTCGCCGGGCGGCGCCACGGCCACCACCTCCACGCGCGAACCGAGTTCCACGCCCAGCGCCGTGAGGTGGCGCAGTTGTTGACCGTCGCACTTCTCGATCCGCACCACCCGCGCCACCCCGCCCGGCGCCAGCGCCGTGAGCGGGCAGACCTCCGGCGGTCGGGCGAACGCCCCATGCTTGTCGGGTATCGGCGAACCGTGCGGGTCGGTCTTGGGGAAGCCCAGCACCCGCTCCATGCGGTCGATCAACCGGTCCGACGCCGCGTGCTCCAGGATCTCGGCGTCCTGGTCCACCTCGTCCCACGAATAGCCCAGCACCTCTGTCAGGAACGACTCGATGATCCGGTGCCGGCGGACCACCGTCACGGCCGCTTCCCGGCCCCGGTCCGTCAACTCCACCCCCGCGTACGGCCGCCACGTGACCAGCGCCATCTTCTTCAGCCGCCGGAACATGCTGGTCACCGAGGCCGACGAAATGGCCAGGCTGTCAGCCACGGCCTTGGTGGCGACCGCGCCGCGTTCCTCGCGCGTGAGGTGATAGATCGTCTTCAGATAGTCTTCGATCGCCTGGCGAAAACGGGTCATGCGGGTGGGGTCGCCAGGCTCGCGGGCGCCGCGGGCAGCAGCGGCGACCGGGCGCGAAGCACCGCGCCGGTTTCGCGGAGCAGGCTTTCCACGGCGAAGAAAACGCGCTCCGGCGTGATGGCGTTGACGCAGACGGTGTCGGGGCAGTCGCGCGTGCGGCAAGGGCGGCAGCCGAGGCCCTCGATCTCCACGACCTGGTGCGGCACGCCGAAGGGGCCGTGCAGCGCCGGGTCCTTCGGCCCGAAGATCGCCACCGTCGGCGCGCCGACCACGCTGGCGACATGCCCCACGCCCGTGTCGCCGACCACGAAAACGTCAGCCCGCGCGATCAGCGCCGCCTCCTCCTTCAACGAGCCGAGGAAACAGGCCAGCCCACCGACGGAAGGGCCGCCCAAGGAGCCGGCGGCGGTCCGGCAGCGGGAGAGAATGTCGCGCCGGATGTGATCTTCCCCCGGGCCGAACGACAGGATGACCCGCGCCTGGTGCGCCTCGATCAACAAATCGATCAGCCGCGCGAAGTGCTCGTTGGGCCAGCGCTTGTAACTGCCGTAGGCCGACGTAGCGGGATGGATGACGACCGTGGGCCCCGGCGGCTCGGCGGCAGCCGGGAGCGAAGCCAGGAAGCGGCGGGCGTCGGCGTCGGCCTCCGGCGAAATGTTCAGCGCCGGGCGCGGATCGCCCACCGGAACGCCGGCGGCGCGCAGCAGGTTCAGGTTCTTCACCACGCGGTGCTCGCGCGCGTCGGGGCCGCACAGGCGGTGGGTGTTGAAGAAGGCGTTGCCCTCCTTCGAGCGCCGGCGGGAGAAGCCGACGCGCACCGGGGCGCCAACCAGGAAAGCCAGCAACCCGCCCTTGAAGTTTCCCTGGAAGTCGAACGAGACGTCGAACCGCCGCCGCAGGGGACGGGCGAAGCGCCAGAGCCGCGCCGGCATGGCGACGCGGCCGAACGGCGCGGCGCGCCAGGCGCGGCGGGGGAGCACGATCATCTCGTCGAGGTCCGGCTGGCCTTCGAGGATCGGCGCGAAGCGATCCTCGACGAGCCAGGCGAGATGGGCCCGGGGAAACGCCTCCCGCAGGGCGCGGAGCGACCAGAGCACGTCGATCACGTCGCCCAGCGACGAGAGCCGGATGATCAGGATGCGTTCCGTGCCGGCGAACGGCGGCACGGGGCGGGCGGAACTCACGCCGTGTGGCCTCCTTCCATCATGATCGGCGGGCGCCGGAGGAATGGGAAGGGCTTAACATGACCACGCGAGAAAAATCACCGCCGAGGCGCGGAGCACGCGGAGGAAGGCCATGGGAAGGCACGTCGGGCCGGACGCCGGGGGGCCGGACGCCGCCACGCGCCGGAGATGCGGTACAATGAATGGCGCGTTCTTCGGGGGACCGGCCAACGATCCGCCGTCAGCCTCGTTGATCATGAGAGATGATCCCGCAATTGAAATCCCGTCTCCTCGGTCTCGGTTTCCTCGACGAACAGAAGTTCGACGAGGCGCTCATGGTCTCCGACAACGAGGGCGAGCCTCTCGACCAGGTGCTGGTGAAGCGCAACCTGGTGCCGGAGCGCGACATGCTGCGCATCGTCTGCGAGATGATGGACTTCCCGTTCCGGGAAGACCTCTCGAAAGAGTTCGCCCCGGTGGAGTTCACCACCAAGGTTCCGGTGAAGTTCGCCCGCAACTATCACGTCTGCGGCCTTTTCATGCGCGACGGGATCTTGGCCGCCGTCACCTGCCGCCCGCTGGACATGTACGCGCTGGACGAACTGGCCGGCATGGTGGGGTGCGAGCTTTCGGTCGCGGTCGCCCCGAGGGAAGAGGTCGACAGCCTCATCAACCGCTCCTACTCGCGCGCCGCCGAGAAAGACCGCAAGGAAGACAAGGCGCTGGCCGAACTGGGCGAGGGGGAGGAGGACCTCGATAAACTCCGCACCTCCGAGAACATCATCGACGACATCGACAAGGCGCCGGTGATCCGCAAGGTGAACTCCATCTTCTTCAACGCCCTCAAGATGCGGGCGTCCGACATCCACTTCCAGCCCTACGAGTACAAACTGCAGGTGCGGTACCGCATCGACGGCATCCTGTACGACATTGAGACCATCCCGAAGAAGGTGCAGGAACTGATCCTCACCCGCGTGAAGGTGCTGGGGCGCATGGACATCGCCGAGCGCCGGTTGCCGCAGGACGGCCGCGCCGCGATCCGCGTGGGCGACACCGAGGTGGACCTGCGCATCTCCTCGCTGCCCACGCCCGACGGCGAACGCATCGTGCTGCGCATCCTCGACAAAACCACCCGCATCTTCACGCTGGAAGAGATCGGCATCGGCCCGACCGACCTGACGATCCTCAACGCCTACCTGGGCTACGCCAACGGCATCATCCTGGTCACCGGCCCCACCGGCTCCGGCAAGACCACCACGCTCTACTCCTGCCTGACCAAGGTGAACTCGCCGGAGGTCAACGTCATCACCGTCGAGGACCCCATCGAGTACCAGTTGTCGGGCGTCTCGCAGGTGGAGGTGAACACCAAGAAGGGGCTGACCTTCGCGGCCGGTCTCCGCTCCATCGTGCGGCAGGACCCCGACGTGATCATGGTGGGGGAAATCCGCGATGGGGAGACCGCCGGTATCGCCATCCAGTCGGCGCTCACCGGCCACCTGGTCTTCTCCACGCTGCACACCAACGACGCCCCCGGGGCCGTCAGCCGCCTGGTTGACCTGGGGGCGGAACCGTTCCTGGTGGCGTCGTCGCTCATCCTGGTCGTCGCGCAGCGCCTGGTGCGCGTCATCTGCGAGCGGTGCCGCGAACAGGTGACGCCGGAGAAGGGGCTGCTGGAATCGGTGGGGTTGCGGGCCGAGCAGTTCCCCGGAGGCAAGATCTGGCGCGGGCGGGGGTGCGACCACTGTTTCAAGACCGGGTACGTCAACCGCACCGGCATCTACGAGATGCTGCCGATGACTGAGGCCATCAAAGACATGGTGGTGAGCAACGTCTCGGCCGTGGACATCAAGAAGCACGCCGTGCAGAAGGAGGGCATGAAGACGCTGCGCCTGGACGCCGTGCAGAAGGTGCTCGCGGGCATCACCACGCCGGAAGAGGTGCTGCGGGAGACGCAGCGGGATATCTTCTGACCGGGCGTGAGGTTTGTGGGGCAACGTGCCGTTAAGAGAGAGAAGGAGCGTTCGAGATGAAGGCGACGTTGATTGCGGTGTATCGTGGCGGGGTGTTTGTCCCTGAAGAGACATGTGACTTCCCGGAAAACTCGCGCGTGAGGGTCGCCGTGGAAGGTCCGCTCCCGGAACCCGAACGCCGCGAGCATTCCGGCGGGCGGGGATCCTCACGCATCCTTCCACCCCGCGAACCGGATCCCGAGAAGCGCCGGGAAATCCTCCAACGCCTCGTCGAGTTCGCGAGGAGTCATCCGTTCTCAGGGGACGTTCCGACGTTGACACGTGACGAATTGCATGAACGCCGTTGATACCAACGTGCTGCTCTACATGCACGATCCTCGCGATCCCGTGAAGAGGGAGCACGCGACCGATCTCGTGGCATCGCTCGTCGACGGTGTTCCCCTGTGGCAGGTCGCTTGCGAGTTCGTCGCCGCGAGTCGTAAGTTGTCTCGCGTGGGATTCACCGAACAGCACGCCGTCTTCGAGATTGCGCGCATGTCGGACTCGTGGCGAATGGTCCTGCCGGCGTGGGAAGTGTTCGAGGGGGCCACCCGGCTTCGGCAGCGTCGCTCCCTATCGTTCTGGGACGCGCTCATCATCTCCGCCTGCCTCGAAGCCGGCGTCTCGCGTCTCTACACCGAGAACTTCACCGGGCACCCGGAAATCGACGGCTTGGGTATCGTCAACCCGTTCGCCGACCACGCCCCGACCTGAACCGCGCGCCCGCCCATGCCCGTCTTCGAGTACAAGGCCCTGACGCACGACGGCAAGCGCGCCACCGGCACGCTCGACGCCGACACCCCGCGCGAGGCGCGCGAAAAACTGCGCGGCCAGAAACTGCTGGTGACCGACCTCGTCGCCGTCGCCGCCCCCGGCGCGCCGGGCACGCCCAGCGCCGAAGCCCCGCCCTCCGCGGCGGCGGCGCTCATGCGCCGGGCGCGGGTCGGGCGGCCCTCGTTCGGGCAGGAGATGCTGGGCCTGGTCGGCGCGCTGCGGTCGGGCCGGGCGCTGCGGGCCGCGCGTGACTGGTTCGGCACGACGCGGCGTCTCTCGGAAGTGGCCATGGTGACGCGGCAGATGGCCACCATCCTCGGCGCGGGCATTCCCCTCGCCCAGGGGCTGTCGGTGTTGACGGAGCAGATCGAGACGAAAGACCTGGTGATCGCCGTCCGCGACATCCGCGAGCGCATCACCCAGGGAATGGCCTTCGGCGACGCGCTCACGCTCCACCCCCGTTTCTTCTCCGATCTCTACGTCAACATGGTCCGCGCCGGGGAGGCGGCCGGAAATCTTGACATCGTCCTCTCTCAACTGGCTGACTACATCCAGGCGCAGACCCGCCTGCGCGGCAAGGTGGGCGCGGCGCTGGCCTACCCGATGATCCTCTCCATCCTGGGCGTCATCGTGGTCGTCTTCCTGCTCGTCTTCGTCCTGCCCAAGATGGTGGAGATCTTCGAGAAGCAGAAACAGGCGCTGCCTTTCATCACCGAAATGGTGATCGGCGCCTCCCACTTCGTGCGCGCCTCCTGGTGGGCGCTCGGCGCCGGGGCGGTCGCTCTCTGGGTTCTCTTCCGGATGTTCAAGGCCACCACCCGCGGCCGGTGGGCCTGGGACCGCTTCAAACTGCGCGTGCCCATCTTCGGCGAGTTGATGCGCAAGTCGCAGGTCTCACGCTTCTGCGTCACCTTCGCCACCCTGCTCGAAAGCGGCATCCCCGCGCTGGAGTGCCTGCGCATCGTCCAGCGCATCGTGCAGAACGTGGTGCTGGAAAAGACCATTGAAGACGTGCACAACTGCATCATCGAGGGGTCCGACATCTCCTCGCCGCTCAAGAAATCGGGCGTCTTCCCTCCGGTCGTCGGGTACATGATCGCGGTCGGCGAGCAGACCGGCCAGTTGGAGGACATCCTGAAACGCATCTCCGCCGCCTACGACGAGGAACTGAGCCTCGCGGTCGAAAAGTTCACCAGCCTCATCGAACCCGTCATGATCGTCCTCTTGGCGGTGATCGTCGGGATCATCGTCGCCGCCATCATGCTGCCCATCTTCAACATGGCCTCGCTGGTCACGGCCTAGCCGCCGCCCGCGCCGCGCGCTTCTTCAACCCCCAAGAGGAGCACCCCCGTGCACGCCACCGCCCGCTTCCAACCCCGCCCCAGTCTCGCGACCCGCCTGGCGGTGCGCGGCATGACGCTGGTGGAACTGATCGTGGTGATCGTCATCATCGGCATCCTCGCCAGCGTGGGCACCTACAGTTACTTCCGGTACGTCGACTCGGCCAAGCAGCAGGCCGCGCGGGCGGGTATCGCGGAACTGCGCAAGGCCTGCGAACTCTACCGCTCCACCACGGGCATCTGGCCGAACAGCCTGGAGGAACTGCTGACCCCCGCCGGCGACTACCAGCCCACGATGAAGCGGCAGCATCTCAACGACCCGTGGAACCACCCCTACCTGTACAGCAACCCCGAGAACAGCGACACCTTCCTCCTGTACAGCAGCGGTCCCGACGGGAACCCCGACACGGAGGACGACGTTCGAGAGAAGGGCGATGAACCCCAGTAGGCGCCCAGATCGGCCGCGGCCCGGCCGCGCCCCGCGCCCCGCGCCCCGCGTCCCGCGACCAGTCGCTCACGCTCCCGGCTCTTGCCCGCGTCCCGCGCCCAGGCGTCCCGCGCCGTCGTGGCCCGGCCCCGGCTACACGCTGATCGAGTTGCTGGTGGTCATCATGCTGCTGGCCGTGGTGTTGACGATGGTGTTCTTCACCATCTCCCGCGTCTCGCCCACTCAGCGGGTGAAGGCCGCGGCCACGCAACTGGGGTCCGATTTCGACGAACTGCGCCACTGGGCCGCCGTCTCGGGAAAGAAGCACGCCATCCTCTACGACCTGGACGCCCACCGCTACGCGCTGCTCATCCCGCGCCAGGTGCGCTCGGAGGAGGATCGCGCCCAGTTGGAGAAGTCTCGGGAGGAGGGGGAGGCGGAGACGCTGGAGTTGCTCGCTTGGCACGACTTCCCCAGTTTTCTCAACAACTCGGTGCGCATCACGGAGGTGGTCTTCTCCAGGCGCGACGTGCGCGGGTCGGGGCAAGTGCGCGTGGAGGTCTCGCCCAAGGGCACCGCCTCCGGCCATTACGTGCGTCTGGCCTCCACCGAAGACGACCAGGCGGCCTTCACCATCGAGATCAACGCCGTGACCGGCCTCGTCTCCTACCACGAAGGTTTTCCCGACTTCGACCTGGTGGAAGACATGCCGATCACGGAGTGAGCGCGGGGCGAGGGGCGCGAGCGCGAGCCGGCCCTTACCGGAGCGATGGGGTTGACGGCATGGGAAACTCCGATCTCCTCGCTTTGCGGAAGAAACACGGCCTCCCGGTGCAGACCGTCATCGTGCTGCTCCGGCCCGCGGCGGACCCGGGTTTGCCGGATGGCCCGGTGAGAATACCCGGCGCGGCGGGCACGGAAATGACCTTCACGTGTGTTACCATACGGGTGTGGCGGGAGTCTTGCGAGCGGCTGCTCAACGGCGCCATTGGCCTTGCGCCGCTGGCGCCGCTCGCCGGCGCCCCGACCGTCGAGGCGCTGCCGCGCAACGATGAACGGTTGCTGGAACGCTTCGAGGCGGAGGTTCCCGACCGGACCGGCGAACTGATGACCGCGACAGCGGTCTTGATGGGCCTGAAACACGAAAAAGAACTCGTCGACCAAATCGTTGGAAAGGTGAAGAAAATGGAAGAATCGTCGTATTACCAGATGGTGATCGAGAGGGGCATGGAGAAGGGCACGGAGAGGGGCATGGAGAAGGGCATGGAGAAGGGGCAGGTCGAAGGACGCCTGACGGAAGCCCGGCGAATTATCGTCCGCCTGGGTTCAAGGACGCTCGGCGCGCCGAGTGACGAAGTTCGGGCGCGCATCGAACACGCGGCGGATATCGACCGCCTTGAGGCGTTGCTGGAGAGCCTCCCCGGCGCGACATCGTGGAACGACGCGCTGACGCGGGGGGGCGTCTGAAGAACGTGCCATGCGCCGTCAGCCTTTGCAGGTGCGGTCGCACCTGTGAAACCGCGAGACCGGCGGGGAGATTGGTGATGGCGGCCTCCTGTTTCCGAGTATCGAACAGCCTCGCCGGCTTTGGGTGCGCTCGCCCGCTTTGCCTCTTCCCCGCCGACAGCCGCCGCGGGGCGTTTCTGGCCGAGGTCATCGTCTGCCTGGTGATCGCGGCGACGGTGATCCTGCCGATCTACTACACCGCCACCTCCGCCGTGCTGGACGCGCGCCACGCCAACAACCTGCGCCTCGCCCGGATGCTGGCCCAGCGGAAGATGTCGGAGATCGAGGCCATGGGGTTTTTCGGCGAGGAGAATCGCCCGATGGACGAGGAGGGCGACTTCACCGATGTTGACGAACGGTACAACCCCGACCTCTGGCGCTGGAGCGTGGCGTATGACTACCTCGACGTTGACCCGCACGCCGAGTCTCGCGCCGAACGCGAAGGCACGGAGTACGATCCCGCCTACCTGGGCGACGACCCCGACGACGACCACACCCCCAACCTCGTGCTCCAGGTTCGCCTCAAGGTCACCTACCCCAAGGGCCTCAAGGACGAGTTCGGCGCCCTCGAAATGACGCATTATCTCGTCAACTACCTCCAACCCCAGGCCGAGGCCGCCGCGAACTCCGCCGACGCCAACGCGGCCGCGGCCGCGGCAACCGCCGCCGGCGCTGCCCCGGCCGCTGGCGCGGGGACTGGAACGGGGGCGACCGGCGGTGCGGCGACGCCCGCCGGAACCACCGGCGCCGCTCCGGCGGGGGGAGGTGGGAAATGACGCGCGCGGGCCTTCGAGCCTCCTCGCGCCGCCCGTTCGCCGCGCCGTCCGGCGGCCCGCGCGCGGGCTTCACGCTGGCGGAGATCATCGTCACGCTGATCGTCGCGTCCTTCCTGCTCACGATGCTGCTGGGGTTCTACGTGCAGATCGTCAGCGGCATTCAGGACACCAACCGGGTGGCGCGGCCGTTGCGCATCGGGCCGACGATCCTGGACCTGATCACCACCGACCTGCAGGCGTGCTACGTGTACGGCTACGAACGCGACTACTTCGAGGGCGAAGACGACGGCGACCGCGACAAGATCAAGTTCATCAGTTCGGTGAAGTCCAAATACACCTTCAAGGGCCGCGCCAGCGACGTGACCGAGGTGGGCTACTTCGCCGAGCAGGGCCGCGGCCCCTTCCTCACGCTCTTTCGCCGGGAAGACTTCTTCATCGACCAGAAACCGCTGCTGGGCGGAAAGAAGCAGAAACTCTACGACCGCGTGATCGCCTTCGACTGCAAGTATTACAAGAAGCCGGAAGACGAGAAAGACCGCGCCGCCCTCTTCACCGAGGAACACGACGCCTGGAAGGCCGACCAGGAGGAGGCCTTGCCCATCGCCGTCAAAGTGCGGCTGGTCATCCAGCCCACCGGAGAGGAGTTCGACGAGAGCGCCCAGCGCCTGTTTGAAACCGTGATCGCCCTCCCCGACTACGGCGTCATCAAGAACCCTTATAAAGACATGCCCGCCGACCAGACGCCAGAGGACGGCGGCGCGGCCACCACCACCCCGGCCCCGGCCACCACCGGCGGCACGGGCGGCGCCTCGCCGGGCGCGGGCGCGCTGCCGGCCGCCGCCGGCGCGCTCCCCGGCGGCGGCGGCAGGTAGCACCCGCCACCGGAGGGAAGTCGTCAGTGGCCAAGTGTCACTGGCCAGTTGTCAGCTGTCAGCCAATGCCGCGCCTGTGTCCCCAACCCCTGATCCCCGCCGCTACTCCCTGGCGAGGCCGTACTGCCGGATCTTGCGATCCAGCGTGGGGCGGGAGATTTCCAGCGTGCGGGCGGCCTCCTTTTTGTTCCAGCTGGTAAGCGCCAGCACCCGCGCGATGTGGTCGCGCTCCATCGCCGCCAGCGAGAGGGCGGGTTCCGCGCCGTTGCCCATGGCCATCGCGGCCGCCGGCGGGCGCGGCGCGGCCGCCGGCGGGGCGTCGCTTTCGGCGACGTCGCCGGCGAAAAGGTCGATCTCCGCCGGCGTGATCACCACTGACGGCGCCACGGCGCAGGCCCGGCGGATCACCGCGCGCAACTCACGCACGTTGCCGGGCCAATGGTGCGCCGCGAGCAGCGCCAGCACCTGGGGCGTCGCCCCGGTGACGGCCTTGTGGAACTTGCGGTTGCACTCCGAGATCATGCGCGCCACCAGCGACGGAATGTCTTCCTTCCGCTCCCGCAGCGGAGGAATGCGCAGCGTCGCCTCCGCCAAGCGGTAGAAAAGGTCGCGGCGGAAGGCGCCGGTCTCCATGGCGCGCGAGAGGTCTTTGTTGGACGCGGCGATGACCCGCACGTCGGCGCGCAGCGTCTGTTCGCCGCCCACGCGCTGGAACTCTTTGTACTCAATGGCGTGGAGGATCTTGGC
>JACQVU010000394.1 GCA_016209585.1 Planctomycetota bacterium | reverse complement strand
GGGCACGGGGGAAACGGGAACGTGGGAACGGGAGAGCGTGGGAGCGTGCGACGGCGCCTGCCCCTGCCCATGCTCTCACGTTCCCACGTTCCTTCCTTCTCTTCGCCCCAGCCCACCGGTCGCTCACGCTCCCGGCTCCTGTTCCGGCGCCGCTTCGCAAGATTCGGTCATGCACCCCCGCGCGCCGCGCGCACTTTCGCTTGATCCCATCCGCGGCGGGTGCTAGGATTCGCCGTTCAATCCGTTCCGCGCGGTCCAGGAGCCGATGAGCGCTGGCCCGCGCGGGCGCGGTCTGTCCCCAAGCCCCCACGGAGGAGTGATGATGGCTACGGCGTGGAAAACATGGTTCGCGGCGCTTCCGCTGACGCTGACGCTGATCGCCTTCGGCTGCGGGGGGAAAGAGGCGAAACCGGACGGCGCGTCGGGCGAGGACGAGGGCATGATGCTCACGGCCACGGTCGAGAAGATCGAGCAGAAGCAGACGGCCAAGCAGCCGCTCTCCGCGCAGGATTTCCTCGACCTGGGATACGTCCAGATGATGGACGAGGGCGGGCGCAAGAACTGGAACGAGGCGCTGGCCAACTTCACGAAGGCCGCCGACGCGGCCGGCGCGGACAAGGCGGTGTTCGTCAAGGCCAACCTCAACAAGGGCAAGCTGTTGCGCGAGATGAAGAAGACCAGCGAGGCGCTCGCCGCCTGCAAGGCCGCGTGCGACGCCGCCGACACGGCGGAGGGAATCGATGCCCGCCTGAAGTCCGACGCGCACACGGAGCACGGCTGCACGTTCGAGCGGGACCAGAAAACGGATAACGCCGAGTCCTGCTACACCATGGCCATCGCGGCCGACGGGGGGTATCCCAAGCCCTACTGGTATCGCGGCCGGTTGTTCGCGAAACGGAACGATTCCACCAAGGGCGACGCCGCGGCAGCCGCGGCCGATTTGAAGAAGTACCTGGAACTCGATCCCGAGGCCAAGAACGCCGATAAGGCGCGGGAGTTGCTGAAATCGGTCGCTCCCAAGTCCTGACCGTCGACCGCCAACCGACGACGTCGGACCAATCGGCGGCGCGTCAGCGGCCGGTGTCCAGGGCTTGCGCCTTGGCCACCAGCGTGAGGAACTCCCGCCGGCTGTCGTCCTGGCCGGCGGCCTCGGTCGCCAGTTCCGACACCAGGGCGTAGGTCGCGCCGCCGCGAATATCTTCCGGCGCGCGGCGCAGGATCATCCCGAACGCCGCGACCGCGGAGGCGAAGCGGAAGTCGCGGCTGGTGTCGCCCAGACTCTTCTTCTGCTCGCGGACGGGGTGCTCGACCTTCGTGCTCACGTCGCCGTCGGGCTTCTTGTAGCGAAGTTTCACCACGAACATTTCGCCGGTCTCAGCCTTGTCGGAGGCGTCGCCGGCCTGCTGATAGCGCAGCGGGTCAACGTCGCCGCCGGGGGTGGCGACGCCGGGCGGGGTCAGTTCGTACAGGGCGGTGACGGTGTGTCCGGCGCCGATCTCGCCGGCGTCTTTCTTGTCGTCGTTGAAGTCGCGGGCGGCGAGGACGCGGTTCTCGTAGCCGATGAGGCGGTACGCGCCCACCTCCTTGGGGTTGAACTCCACCTGAATTTTCACGTCTTTCGCGATGGTGAACAGCGTGCCGCCGGCCTGCTCGACCAGAAGGCGCGCGGCCTCGCCCACGGTGTCGATGTAGCCGTAGTTGCCGTTGCCCTTGTCGGCCAGTTTCTCCAGCATGCCGTCGTTGTAGTTGCCCATGCCGAAGCCCAGCACGGTGAGGAAGACGCCGCTCTTGGCCTTTTCGGTGATGAGATCGGTCAGGTCGCTGGTGTTGGTCGTGCCCACGTTCCAGTCGCCGTCGGTGCAGAGGATGACGCGGTTCGCGCCGCTCTTCACGAACTGCTCCTGCGCCACCTTATAGGCCAGGCGAATGCCGTCGCCGCCGTTGGTCGAGCCGCCGGCCTGGAGACGCCCCAGCGCGGCCTGGACGGTTTCCTTGCCGCCCTCCGTGCAGAGCGTGGAGTCCAGGACCAGCCCCGACGCGCCGGCGTAGACCGCGATGGCCACGCGGTCTTTCTCGCGCAGTTGCCGCGTGAGCATCTGCATCGACGCGATGACCCACGGCAACTTGTTGGGCTGCTTCATCGAACCCGACACGTCGAGCAGAAAGACCAGGTTGGCCGCGGGGCGCTCGTCGTCGGCGAAGGTCTTGCCGCGCAGGCCGATGCGGGCCAGACGGTTCTTCGGGCGCCAGGGGCAGGGGGCCACCTCCACGTTCACCGAGAAGGGCGTCTCGCTCTTCATGTCCGGCGCCGGGTAGTCGTACTTGAAGTAGTTCACCATCTCCTCGATGCGCGCCGCCCCCGCCGGCGGCAGCAGGTTGGTGTTCAACAGCCGCCGCACGTTGGCGTACGACGCGGTGTCAACGTCGATGGAGAAGGTGGAAAGCGGGTTGCTTTTCGCGTCGAGGAAGGGGTTGTGCGTGATCGCGTCGTACTGCTCGCGGTTGTGGCCGTCGTGGTCGGCGGGGAGGGGCTGGGTGGCGGGGGCGGCGGGGAGATCGCGCCGTTCCTCGCTTTTCCCCTTGTCAGACTCAGGCAACTCGTGTTGCGGTTTGACCTCCCGCTCCAGATCCCGGCCCTCTGCATCATCAACCACCTCCCCGGGGAGAGGTTGCAAACCAGGGCCGGCAGCGGTGGGTGGGGGAGCAGGGGCCGGCGTCGCGGCGGCGGCCGCGGGTGAGGGGG
>JACQVU010000393.1 GCA_016209585.1 Planctomycetota bacterium | reverse complement strand
TGTCAGTTGTCAGTTGCCAGACGTCACCGGTCCTGCACCGTCCAGTCGTACGGGATGTCGCCGTGCGCCGCGCGACGGAACTCGTCGGGGTTCTTGTAGTCGTAGACCTGATCGACGGTGTTGACCACGATCGACTCCCGGTCGCTGACGCACTTCCAGCCGTGGTAGACCAGTTTGGGCACGTGCACCAGGATCGGCCGGTGCTCCGAAAGCCAGAACTCGTTGACCCAGCCGCGGGTGGGGGAGGCGTCACGATCGTCGTACAGCGCCAGTTTCACGCAGCCGACGAGGCAGACCATGTTGTCAGCCTGGTGGCGGTGGAAGTGCCAGGCCTTCACCACGCCGGGGTAGGTGGTGGTGAAGTAGACCTGCCCGAAGCCGGTGAAGAAGGGATCGTCCTTGCGCAGCATCTCGGTGAGGCGGCCGCGATCGTCCGGAATGACCTTGAGCGGCTTCACGTGCACGCCCTGGATCAGTTCCTTGCGCACGCTGGGGTTCAGCGTCTCTTCCCCCACCTTCGCGGGCGGGTCGACCGTCGTCGATCTCGGCGGCATGGCGTTCTCCCGTGCTGCCCGGCGTCGTCCCGCGGCGCGGCGCAGCGCCCGAAGGATACCGGCCCGGACCGCCGGATAACATTCTTAAATCGATGGCCCCGCGATCAACGCGACATGGCGCCAATATCAGGGGCGGTTGTGCGCCTGGAGGTAGCCGACGATGCGACGCTCCTGATCGGGAGAGAGGTTGGCGTCGGCCCGCATGGCCAGCACCTGTCGCGACCACTGGGCGTCGGAAAAGCGCGCCACCGGGAACGGCTCGTGACACCGCCCGCACTTCTGAAGATAGAGGCGACCGTCGCCGTGCGCCAACTCCGGCCGGCCCGCGAACCGCTCTTCCAACGGAACGGCGCAACCGCCCACCACGGCGGCCGGCAATGACAGCGCCACGAGGGCGGCGGCGATGGGGACGGCGGCCAACGTGTGGCGCATGTGTTCTCGATGACGGCAGGCGGTTGACCGGTCTCCGCCCCGTTCCCCATCTCTTTGAGCACGCCCGGCGGCGGCGGGCGGCGGACGGCTGGGTTCAACAGCCCCGACTCCGCCGCCACGCCGCCCGGTCGGGTGTTCCTGCTCAGAACGTTCCGGAGAGTTGCGCGGCGACGAAGTTGTTGTTGGCGCGCGGGTTGTTGCGCCCTTCCATCTCAATGCCGTAGTTGATCTTCAACTCCACCTGGGGGTGTGGCAGCCAGGAGATTCCCGGCGTCCAGCGGTGCTGGCCGACGCGCGCCAGCCGGCCCGCCTTGTAGGAGGCGGTGGAGAAGCCCTGGCCGTTCGTCTGGTAGTAGTCGAAACGGAGCGTGCCGGCGAAGGCCTGCGTCTGGTCGTACAGATCGAAGGGGCGCACGGTGTACTGCGCCTCGGCGAACCAGCCGTGAGAGCGCCCGGACCGCAACGCGGCGGCGGTGGTCGGGTGGAGGCCGGGGGTCTGCCAGCGGGCGGCGTATCCCTCGGCGAAGAGGGTCAGGTCGTCGCGCTGGCACCTGACGAACGCCGCGTGCATGCCCAGCGTCTGGCGGTCACGGTCGTCGTACTCGCCGAAGGCCGGGGACCAGCCGGCCTCCACGGCGTCGTACGCCGTGACCATGAGGCGGCCGACGGCCGTTTTGGCGTCGTTGTTGTCGCGCGACTGGCGCGCGGAGCGCAGGTTGGCGGCCTCGCCGCGCCCGTTCAGCGCCCAGGCGTCGTAGCGCAGCGAGAAGTCGTCGCCCAGCGGCGCGCGGCCGCGCACCCCGGCGCCGGCGTCTTTCCAGGCTGAGCCGGCGATCTGCGTGGAGGCGATGGGCCGCTGCACCAGGGGGTTCCCGGCGGGATCGTGGAAGTCGTCGAACCGGCCGAAAGGGACGACGATGCGGCCCATCACGAGATCGAGGTAGCCGTCACCGCCACTCAGGTCGATGCCGATGTAGGCCTGCTCCACGTAGGCGTCACCCTTCTGGGTGTCGGCGCTGGTGAGGCCGCTGTGTTCCCATTCCACCTCGGTATGGAAGGAGACCCACCGGCTCCAGGAGCCGCCGAAGCCCAGGTTGACATAGTGGTTATCGAAGGTGGAGTCGCGGGCGTTGCCGTGCTCGTTGAACCAGAAGTACTCCGTGTAGAGGTACCCCGAGAAGGCGAGATCGAAGCCGGAGCGGCTTCCGTTTCCCGCGTCGGGCGAAGCCGCGCTCTTCCGCTCCGCCTCGCTCTCGTCCACGCGGCGGTGGAGGTCGCGCACCTCTTCGCGCAGGCGGGCGATATCACCGGCCAGCGGGTCGGCGGGGGCGTGGGCGGGGACGGACGCGGGCGTGGGGGTCGCGGACGCGGCGGTGGGGGTCGGCCCCTGGGGCGGGGCGCCCGCGGGTTGTTCCGCGGCGAAGGCGTTGGGGGCGCTCGCTGGCGCGAAGGCGAGCGCCACAGCCAGTGCCAGCGCGAGGCGTGTGATCGCGGATGGGAAGAGACGAGGTGGAAGCATGGGGCTTGGGGAGAGGGTGGTGGGAATGGGAGCCATGGAGGGTGAAGCGGCGTTGGTCCGGGGACTCATGTGAATGCGACGCACTTGCAGTAATATCCATGCGCGGTCCGATATCGCCAAATAAAACTGAGAATAATTCTCAATACTTTTAGCGCCCGCATGCCAGCCCGCAGCCGATACCCGACGCGGCGTGGCGCGCCTCGATACTTCTCGGCTTCAGCGGCCCGGCATCACCCCTTGGCTTCCACCGTCGCCGCCCGGCGCGCCACCGCAGCCTCCACGAAGCCCCGGAAAATGGGGTGGGGGGCGGTGGGCTTGCTCTTGAACTCGGGGTGGAACTGCACCGCCACGAAGAAGGGGTGGTCGCGCAGTTCGATTACCTCCACCAACCCGCGGCCGGGGTTGAGGCCGATCAACTCCATCCCCGCCTCTTCGAACGCCTTCCGATACTTGTCGTTGAACTCGTAGCGGTGACGGTGCCGCTCGCTGATCAGGTCTTCCCCGTACAGCCCGCGGGCGGTGGAGCCTTCCCGCAACACGCACGGGAACGCCCCGAGCCGCATCGTGCCGCCCTTGGCGGTGAGGTTCATCTGCTCCGGGAGGAGGTGGATGACGGGGTGCGGCGTGTCTTTCTCGAACTCGGTGGAGTGCGCCCCGGCCAGCCCCAGCGCGTGGCGGGCGAACTCAATGGTGGCGCACTGCATGCCCAGGCAGATGCCGAAGAAGGGAACCCGTTCGACGCGGGCGAAGGTGATCGCCTGGATCATCCCTTCGATTCCCCGCTGCCCGAACCCGCCCGGAACGAGCACGCCGTCGGCATGCGCCAGGTGGGCGCGCGCGCCGTCGCGCTCCAGGTCTTCCGAGCGCACCTTGCGGAACCTCACGCTCACGTTCGAGGCGATCCCCCCGTGCGTCAGCGCCTCGTAGACGCTCTTGTAGGCGTCGTGAAGTTCGATGTACTTGCCCACCATGGCGATCTCTACCGAGCCGCGCGGGTTCTTGTACCGCTCCAGCATCTCGGTCCAGGGATCGAGGTTCAGGGAGGCGCGCGGCAACGCCAGCCGCTCGACGATCAGCGCGCCCACGCCCTGGTCGTGCAGCACCAGGGGCACCTCGTAGATGGTGTGCTCCACGTCGCGCTCCTCGATCACCGCCTTCTCCGGCACGTTGCAGAAGAGGCCGATCTTCTCGCGCGTGTCGCGGTCCAGCGGCTTCTCCGTGCGGCAGATGAGGATGTCGGGCGAAATCCCGCGGCTCATCAATTCGCCCACGGAGTGCTGCGTGGGCTTGGTCTTCAACTCGCCCACGGCCCGCAGGAAGGGCAGGTAGGTGAGGTGGATGAACATAGCGTTCTCCCGCCCGACCTCCAGCGCGAATTGCCGGATGGCCTCCAGGAAGGGCAGGCTCTCGATGTCGCCCACCGTGCCACCGATCTCCGTGATCACCACGTCGGCCTCCGGCCCCGCCAGCCGCCGGATCGCCTCCTTGATCTCGTTGGTGATGTGCGGCACCACCTGCACCGTCTTGCCCAGGTAGACCCCCTGCCGCTCCTTGCTGATCACCGACTGGTAGATGCGCCCGGTGGTGTAGTTGGAGTCGCGGGAGAGCCGCGCGTGCGTGAACCGCTCGTAGTGGCCCAGGTCAAGGTCCGTCTCCGCCCCGTCGTCGGTGACGTACACCTCCCCGTGCTGGAAGGGCGACATCGTCCCCGGATCCACGTTGATGTAGGGGTCCATCTTCTGCATGGCCACCTTCAGCCCGCGCGATTCCAGCAGCAGGCCGATGGAGCCGCAGGTCAACCCCTTGCCGAGCGAAGACACGACGCCGCCGGTGACAAAAATATGCTTGCTCATGGTTGCCCCACGTCGTTCCGCCGCCGGCGCGGGCCTTGGCGGGATCAGCCCGATCCGTCAGATCGGACGGATCAGCGATCAATGCCCGCCACCACTCGCGCCCCTTTCACGTCGCCGCCCGCGCCCCACGCGCGAGCGGCGGCTTCGACGCGGGCCGGGAAGCCCACGCCGCGCCGGCGCGGAAGATACCCCGCGCCGGGCGCGCGCGCGATTGAAAACGAAGCCGCTGCCGGCACGCCGAGCGCGGGCAGTTTCAATCCGCGCTCTCCCGCTCTCCGCATCCCGCGGG
>JACQVU010000392.1 GCA_016209585.1 Planctomycetota bacterium | reverse complement strand
GTGTTGGAGTAGACCTGGGTGTCGAGCAGCAGCACCTTCACGTTGGGCCGGTTCTGCAAGACCACCTTGGAGACGTTCTGATAGCCGATGTCGCCCATGCCGCCGTCGCCGCCCACGCCCCAGGCCTTGGGCAACTCGCGGACCTCGCGCGCGGTCATGAGCGCGTCGGTGAAGTGGGCGAGGTCGAAGTAATCGTCTTTGGTGATGACCCCCCCGCCGCCGGCCCGGCCGTCGAGCAGCGCGCCGGCCAACCGTTCGGGAATCACGGAGCGCCGCGCGTGGTCGGCGATGAAACTTTCGCCGAACATCCACGCCACGGTGGCGCCGTCCTGGAACAGGCTGTTCATCCACGGGTAGGGGTGGGGGTTGGCGGGCGGAGTGGAGCCGAAGACGGTGTTGCAGCCGGTGCAGGCGCCCATGGCCATCACGGCCATGCCGTTCTCCAGCCGGCCGTCGACGGCGCGCAGGTCGCGGTGGGCGAAGGCGTCCTGACGCAGCGCCTGGGTGAGCGCCGCGACGATCCGGCCGTCGTCGATCGCCCCGGCGCCGGCGCGGGCCAGGCGGGCGCTGGTGTCTTCGTCGTCTTCGCCGCCCAGGCCGAGCACCAGGTGCGCCACCGCCCGCGCGAGCAGGGCGTGCTCTTGCGGCCGGGCGCGGCGCAGTTCCGCGAGCCGGCGCCCGCCGTCGGCCTCGAGGCGCGCCGCGAGGGCGTCGAGCCGCGCGGCCTTGGCGTGGAAGATGGGCCGCATGTAGGCCTCGGTGACCGAGGCCAGCGCGTGCAGCACGCTCTTCTCGCCGCACCCGGCGCAGGCGCCGTCGCCCGAGAGCAGCGCCTCGTAGTTGCGCCGCACCATCAGGTGGTTGCGGAGCGCGGCGGTGCGCGACTCCTCCGGCTTCTCGTGGTCGTAGAGGCCAAGGTAGCGCGGCGAGGTCTCCGGCAGGAGGTCCAGGAAGCGGCGGGCCGAGACGTGACGCGCGTTCAACTCGGCCGTCTCCGGCTCCATGCGCAACGCCTCGTGTTCGCCGCACCGCTCCACGCACTCGCCGCACCCCTTGCAGAGGTCCGACACGAAGATGCCGAAGACCCCGCCGCCGCCGGGGCGCTTCTTCTCGACCGCCGAGAAGACGGCGTGCGTCTTGGCGTAGGCCAGCGGCAGGAGATCGAGAACCGCGGCCACCTGCTCGCACGCCGCGGGCGGCAGGTCGGCCCGGGCCATCTCCTCGCGCGCCAGCGCGGCGATGGGCGCGCCGCGCTTGGCCGCCACTTCGGCCAGCATGCGCGCGCGCAGGCGCGATTCCACCGCCGGCAGCGCCGCGTGGAGGCGGCGGCGATGGTCGGGATCGCGCACGTACCCGTCCACCGCCGTCTTCAGCACCGTGCCCAGTTCCTGGGCCGTGTTCGGCAGCGCCGTGTCGGGGCAGGCCGCGATGCACTCCATGCATTGCGTGCAGTTCTCAGCCACGAAGACCGGGGTGGAAAGCCGCGCGACGAACTTGCTGGACTGCGCGCCGGTGGCCGCCGCCATCAGCCCCACCGAGGCCAGCGCCGACGCCGGCTGGTCGTAGCCCAGCCCGGCGCGGAACTCGCGATCGAAGGTCTCCCGCTGGAAGAGCGGCTGGCGGAACGGCTGCCGCCACTGGCAGGGCGCGGCGGCGGCGGCGCACGGACCGGCCGCGACCTCCACGCCACGGTCGGCCTCGGCGCCGACCTGGAGGGGCGCGAGCGCCTCGCCGCGCATGCTGGCGCGATCCGGCGCGTCCACTGGCCCGTGAGGGACCTCGCGGAGCTGTTCGAAGCCCTGGAGCATCACGTCCATGTTGGCGGCGACGACCTGGTCTCCCTGCCGGCCGAACTTCTTTTTGTACTGGGCGCGGACCACTTCCTCGAAGTGCGCGCGTTCGATGCTGAAGGTCTTCAGGAAAGGCGACGCGCGGAAGAACGCTCCGAGGAAGGCGTTGCCCTGCATGCGCATCTGCAAGTCCTCGCGGCCGGCGAACCGGCGGGCGATCTCGAACCCCGGCAGGGTGTAGAGGCGAATCTTCTTCTCGATGATCGTCCGCCGGTGGCGCGCGGGAATGCGCTGCCAGGCGAGGTCCGGCGTGGCGTCGGACTCCCACACCAGCGCCCCGCCCTCGGCCATGCCGTCGAGCGGGTTCATGTGGGTGAAGGCCTTCGGGTCGCAACAGAGCACGATGTCAACGTGCCGGAGGTCGCAGTTCACCCGCACGCGCTCCGGCGCCACGACCAGGTAGTAGGCCGTCGGCGCCCCCTTCTTCTCCGACCCGTACCGCGGGTTGGCGCTGACGTGGATGACCTCCTTCAACCGGCCCCATTCGTCGAGCGCGTTCTGGCGCTTCGCCACGAAGTCGCCCAGGTCGCCGATGATCGCCCCCAGGTTCTTCCCCGTGGTGATCATCCCCCACCCCCCGATGGAGTGGAGCCGCACCGCGATGGAGCCGCCGGGCAGCAGGGAGGGGCGCTCCTTCGACACCACCGCCGTGGCGTGGTCGACGCCCACGCAAAAGCGCCGCACGCCGTCAGCCGCGCGCCGGCCGTCCTGGCGGGCGATGCGCCCCAGGGCGTATTCGTATGCGCCCAGAATTCCTTCCGGCCGGAAGTCGCGCGACCCCAGCCCGTATACCCCCGTGAAGATGAGGGGCGAAAGCGCGCCAGCCGCGGGGCCGTTCTCCGCCTGCTTGCTCAGCGCCGTGCGGATGTCGCGCCCCAGCGCGTTGTCGCCCGCGAGGTGGTCGTCGGCCCGCTCCAGCACGATGACCCGCTTCTTCCCGGCCAGCGCCCGCGCCACGGCCTCTTCCGGGAAGGGGCGCAGGACGTTGACGTGAATGGATCCGACCCGCTCGCCACGGGCAGCCAGCAGGTCCACGGCGGCCTCGATGTTCTCGGCCGCGCTGCCGATGGAGACGAACACCGTTTCCGCCCCCTCGGCGCGGTGCTCGGTGAGGAAGCCGTACCGCCGGCCGGTGAGGCGGGCGAACTCTTCGTAGGCTTCCGAGAGGAAACCGGGAATGTGCTCGGCGAAGTTGTCGCGGCGCGCCACCACGCCGTTCATGTAGTGCTCCTGGTTCTGCACCGGGCCGAGCAGCACCGGGTTGGCCAGGTCGATCAGCGCGGGCACGCGCCGGCGCTTCGGCCCGAAGAGCGCGCGCTGCGCCGGCGTCGGGCAGTCGATGAGGTCGTCGGGCGCGCCCAGGAACTCCCGGATCAGGTCCGCCTCGGCGTAGACGAAGGTGCGCTCCAGGTGCGAGGTCAGGAAACCGTCCTGCGCGTTGATCCCCGGCGTGAGCGACAACTCGGTCACCCGCCGGAGAATGATCGCCTGGTCAGCCGCCTGCTGGGCGTCGCGCGCGAAGAGGACGATCCACCCCGCGTCCAGCGCGGCGTACACGTCGTCGTGGCCGCAGTGGACGTTCAAAGCGTGCTTGGTCAGCGCCCGCGCCGCCACCTCCACCACCATCGTCGACAGTTTCCCCGGCGCGTGGTGGTACTGCTCCAGGCCGTAGAGCAACCCCTGACCGGAGGTGAAGTTCACCACCCGCTTCCCGGTCACGGAACAGGCGATGGCCCCGCCCTGGGCGGCGTGTTCGCCCTCGGCCTCGATGGCCAGTTTCGGCCGGCCAAAGACGTTCAAGCGCCCCTCGGCCCAGGCGAGTTGGTAGTTCTCGCCCATCTCAGTTGAGGGCGTGATGGGATAGAAGATGCCGGCGTCGGAGAGGCGCGCCTCGGTGTAGTAGGAAACCAGCGTGTTCCCGTTGGTCGTGACACGGATTCCAGGGTACTTGGGGCGCGACGCCATACGCGAACCTCCTCAAAGGCGTCGGTACTGGCCGACTGCCCGCGTCCAATAAAGATCACCTCTCGCCGCCGGTGTATCAAAAACCGGAATCCTCGTCATTCGCCCGCGATGCGGGCCAGCCGCGTCGCGGCCACCTCCAGCGCGTCGTAGCCGCGCAAGTGGTCCATGCAGCCCAGCAGCAGGCGGCGGCGGGCGGGGAAGTCCAGCGGCGCGGGTTGGAGAATGGCGCGGCGCAGTTCCTCGGCGTTCTCGGTCCAGGCGCAGACCTCGGGAACCCACGCCAGTTGGCACAGCGGCCAGAAATCGCGGGAGGCGCAGATGATCGGCCGACGGCCGGCGGCGAGGCACTCCACGCCGGTGGTGCTGGGGCCGCAGACGGTGAAGGCGGCCTCGCGCACCAGCGCGGGGATGGGATCGGCGCGCGCCAGCATGCCGCGGGGGAGGTCCGCCCCGGCCAGCGGCCGCGAGGGGTGGGGCTTGACCCACACCGTTCTGCCGCCTTCAGCCAAGCCGGCGGCGGCGGCGGCGCGGAGCAGGTGAGCGTTCTGTTCGCGCTCCATGCCCAAGGAGAGCAGGACGGGGCCGTCGTCGGGCGGGGCCTCGTCGGGCGGCATGCGCATGTCGGGGTACCGGAACCCGCCGACCACCCGCGCGCGCTCGTCGCCGCCGTCGGGCAACCGGTTGAAGTAGGCGCGGAAGAGGGGGCCGGGGAGCCAGTATTCGTCGGCCGGTTCGCGTCCTTCCAGAAGATGAAGGCAGAGGTGGCCCGGCGACCCGACGGAATGTTGCACCGACAGGCATCGCGCGCCCGGCGCTCCGCGTCGCGCGCCGCGGAAGGCCGCGCCGATCAGCCCCACGCACTCCGCCGGAACCAGCACGGCGACGAGGCGCGGCGCCAGCAGCCGGGCCGCGCGCTCGAACGCCGTGACCAGCAGCGGCTGCAGCGCCCCCGTGGCGCTGGCCCAGAAGCGGCGCCAGCGGTCGGCGAGGGCCGGACCGATCGGCGCGCCGTTCCAGGCGACGCCTTCGAGGACGCGGGCGATCTCCTCCGGCGGCGCCGGGGGCCGCAGCAGTGCGCGCAGTTCCCCGGCCGAGAGCAGCCCCAGCGGCGGAAGCACCCCGCCCGGCACGCGGGCCGCCAGGCCGGCGAGGCGGCGGGGATGGGAAAGGGCGTCGGAGGCCGGGGCAATCCAGTGGACGACGCGCAGGCCGCGGGCCTCCAGCGCGGGCCGCAGGCCGGCGTAGAGCGCCTGTTGGCCGGGGCCGGTTTCCGGGAAGGTCCAGTTGTACGGAAAGACGTCAACCAGCGCGACCACCGGTCGCCCGTCGTCGGGCGGCGGATCGACGCGGGAAAGCCAGCCGCGGTTGCACAGGATGGCGAACCATTCCCGGCCACGGCGGGCGATCTCGCGCAGGCGGGAGACGGGGTGGGGCGGCGCGGGGCGTCCGGCGCGCAGCGCGGCGTAGGCCAGGTAGGCCGGCTCCGCGTAGGTGTCGAGTTCGGTGAGCGGCCCCAGCGCCCAGAGGGGATGATCCTTGAAACGATGGTGGAGGCTCGCCAGCAGGTCGAGGAACTCGTCCAGTGCTTGGGGCACGAGGGGCGCCGCGGGCGGGGGCATCGGCTAGGGGCTGGGCGGCGGGCAGGCGGCGGCGATGGCGGCGGCGATACGCCGGGCGACCTCGGGCGTGGTGTACGAGATGCGCAGGCAGCCGGCGAGGCAGGGGACGCCGCGCATGTCTTTCACGCGCACGTCGGCCCGCTCCAGCGCCGCGAGCGCCGCGTCGCAGCGGTCGCCGAATCGAATGTTGAGGAAGACGGCCTCGCCGGCGTCGAGCACCTTGGCGCCGTGCGCCCGGCAGCAGTCGGCGATGATCTTCGCGCCGCGGCGGTTCTCCAGCATGCGGGCGCGGAAGAAGTCCTCGCGGTCCAGGCAGAAGTGCGCGGCGGCGACGGAGAGGCCGCAGACCTCGAACGAGTCCGTCGCCCGTTTCAGCCAGTCGATGGCCTCCGGGCTGGAGATCGCGTAGCCGACGCGCATGCCGGCCGCGCCGAAGTACTTGGAGAAGGAGCGCGTGACCAGCACGTTGGGATACTCGGCGATCAGCGGCGCGGCGGTGTAGGAAGAGTAGGGGTAATAGGCCTCGTCCACCATCACCACCACGCCGAACTCCGCCGCGCGCCGCACCAGGCGCGCCAGCGTCTCGCGGGGCAGCATGGTGCCGGTGGGGCTGTTGGGGTTGGCCAGGGCGACGAAGCAGGTGCGCTCGTCCACGGCGCGGAGCAACGCGTCCTCGTCGATCCGCAATCCCGCGTCAAAGGGCACGAACGCCGGCGTCAGGCCATGCATGCGGCAGTACACGGGGTACATGCCGAACGACGGCTCCAGTTGCGCCACCTTCAACCCGGGGATGCCGAACACGGCGAAGGCCGTGGCGATGACCCCATCCGACCCCGGCCCGACGTGCACCTGCTCCGGCGCCACCCCCTCCCGCGCCGCCAGACGATCCACCAGCGCCGCCGTCGAAGGATAGGCCGAGAAATCGTGCGGCACAAGGCGCGCGAGGAACTCCGCGAAGAGGCCCGCGTCCACCGGCGGGTCCATCTCGTTCATGTCCAACCGCACCGCGCCGCCGCGGGCCACCTGTTTCCACGCCGTGCGCACGATGCCGCGCATGGCCGGGTTCACAAGAAGTGGCATGTTGGGTGCTGGGTGCTGGGTGCTGGGAATCTCCATCTCCCCGTCTCCCCGACCCCTTGCCACGTCAGGATATCAGACTCAACCGGAAACTCGCTGGCAGGTCCGCGCTGGGCGTGAACGTGACGCGGCTCGCGAAGTTGCTCACCGCCCCGGCCACCGGGTTCGCCAGCATCCCGCTCGCCGGCTGCAGGCTGGTGCTGGCCGCCGTCAGACCACCGAACCCCGATCCCCCCGGCGCGCCCAGCCGCCGCGTGCCCCCCCGCTGGTTGTAGTCCACCAGCATGTCGCCGCCGCCGGCGTCGCGCAGGTCGGCGGCGTCGGGGTTGACCAGCGAGATGGTCCCAAGCATGGTCGTGCGCCCCGCCCGATTCGTGCCCAGCACCGATCCGTCCTCGGCGATGGCCACCTTCACCGTGTCGGCCGGGACCCTCACCTCCGGGTCGAGCGACAGCCCGCCGGCCACGCTCAGCAGGCGCCCGTCGCGACCGACGGTGAAGGCCCCGGTCCGCGTCAGATACTCGTTGCCGGCGTCGTCGGTCAGGCGAAAGTACCCCTCGCCGGAAATGCCCACGTTCAACGGGCCGGAAACCAGCGTCACCCCCGCGCCGCGGTCGCTCAGCCGGCGGGCGCCGGTCGTTTCCGGGGTCACCTCCACCGGGTCGCGCAAGCGCACGTCGAACGAAAACGGCTCCGGTTCCACCGGCGCGAGGGCCGCCGCCGTCGCAGCCGTCGCCGCCGGGGCCTGGATGCGCCCGGCCTCCGCCGCCAAGGCGCGGAACTGCTGATGGGCGTAACTGGCGAGGAGCGGTTGAACCATGACAAGTCACGCGCCGACGCGCACCCGCGCCGCCCGTCAGGTCACCAGGTCCAGAAGCGGCGCGGTGGCCTGATCCTGCGCCCGAAACGCGGCGGCGTTGGCCACGAAGGCGATGCGGTTCACGATGCCGTTAACGGCTTCGACCAGCGGGTCTACGTTCGACGGCGAAAGGGCCATCGCCTCCGCGCCCGCGAGCGCCGGGTTGAACACCATCTCGCCACGGGGGAAGCCCACGGCGTCGTCCGCCTCCCCACCGCGGCCGGCGCCCGCCGCCGCGCCGGTCTGGGCCGGGGCCTCGCCGGGCGCGGGCGACTCGCGCACCGCGCCTACCCGCACCCCGCCGCCGGGAACGGACTCAAACTCCACCCGCGCCGCGCGGAAGCCCGGCGTGAGAATGTTCGCGACGTTGTTGGCCGAGACGCGGTGACGCTGCCCAACCGCCATCAAGGCGGAGGCCGACACCGCCATGCCCGTCAGCATGGACCCCTCTCCACGAACCGCGCCGGACAAGAAACCGCGCCAGCCTCACGGCGGGCGGACCCCTCTCAACAGACGATCGGGTCGCCCCCCATATCGGCATTCCTGGCCTTGGGGCTTTAACTTATTTGAAGCGGGAGTGCTCCCCCGACGCGGCCGCGCCCCCAGCCCCGCGCCCCTCGCCCC
>JACQVU010000391.1 GCA_016209585.1 Planctomycetota bacterium | reverse complement strand
GGGGCGGGGGGCGGGGGACTGGGGTCGGCGGTCCTTGGGACCGTGCCCGCGTGCGAGGAGTCTCTGTGTTAATCCGCGCCCTCCGCGGTAGAATGTGAGCCCGCGCCGGAGGAGAGGGAGTGGTTCCATGAGGGTTCGGTCGATTCCCCTTGGCGGTGCCGCGCTGGCTGCGGCTGGCGGGTTTGTCGGGCTGTGGTACGCCTCGCAGGCGCTCCGCGAAACCGAGGTGGCGAGCGGTCGAGACAGCGCCCAGTCCCGCGCCGCGCCGGCCCCCACGCCCACGCCTGATGCCGCGCTCATCGAGAAGTTGCGCCGGGAGGCTGAGCGGCGGGAAGTCGAGCGTCGAGAGGCCGACCGGCGGGAGCAGTTCGGCCCGGACATCGGCGGTTTGGTCCCGCTTGGAAAGAGCCCCCAAGGGTTGTGCGAATACGACAAGGCCCTTGGCGGTGGCGTGACACTCCGCCTCGTGCTCATCCCGGCCGGAACGTTCGCGATTAGCAGCCTGGAGAGAGAAGAAGGCCGCAATCCAGACAAAGGCCCAGTCTATCAGGTGTCGCTCAAGTCTTTCCTTATCGGCAAGTACGAAGTGACGCAGCGGCAGTGGCAGGCGGTAATGGGAAGCAACCCAGCGCACTTCAAGAACACGGGCCACGATGCACCAGTGGAAACCGTTTCCTGGCACGACTGCCAGGAGTTCTGCGAAAAGGCCAATTTACGGCTCCCGAGCGAGGCGGAGTGGAAATACGCATGTCGCGCGGGCACGACTGCGCGCTATTCGTTCGGCGACGACGCATCAGCGCTCGGCGAGTATGCCTGGTACGACGCCAACTCCGGCGGCACGACGCACCCGGTTGGTCAGAAAAGGCCGAATGCGTGGGGTCTCCACGACATGCACGGCAACGTCTGGGAGTATTGCGAGGATGACTGGAGCATGTCGACCGGCGACTGGCCGCCAGACGGATCAGCAAGGGTGCTGGGAAGCTCTTTCAAGATGCTTCGGGGCTGTTCGTGGGTCGAGGACGCGACGGGTGTCTCCGCGGCGTCCCGCGGCCAGAGCGAGCCAGTCCGCCGAAGCATCTACGACGGCTTCCGCGTGGCGCTGTCGGTTTCCGCCTCGGGTGGATCGGCGTCTGAAAGCGCCGGGAAGTGGGAGGTAGGGGAAACGGTGGAGTTGAAGGACATCGTGGCGGTGAAGCAGGCGAACCTGGGCGCACTGTCGCGGCCACGGAAGATCGTGATGACGGTGGCGGTGGAGGTTGGCATGGGGCCGGATGGCGACGAGGGGATCAACAAGGTCCGGCTGGAAAAGGCAAAAGACCTGATGCGCTACGCGATCCGCGAGGTGCTGGAGACCTACACCTACGACGACATGGTGTCCCCCCAGTTCGTGATTACCTTCAAGGCGCACGCGAAGACCAAGTTGAACGAGCAACTTGGTCCGAACTCGGTGAGGCGGGTGTTCGTCACCAAGTTCACGCGCTGATTGACCGGGTCGCGAACGCTCGCATCCCCTGTTCTTTCCGACGGCGGCTAGGGACATCGCTGGGGCAAGCCGCCGCAGGCCAAAGCGAGGGCAATCTTCCGCGCTCCAAAACCGGTCGCTGATGCGAACGGCTCTTGTTCCCGGTCCCCCGCCCCCCCCGCCCCCCAATCCCGGGAAGGAGATTCCGCTCCGCATCCGGTTCCGCCCTCTGTAACATGAGGGTGATGCTTCGCCCGCGCCGTCACACGTCGCGCGACCGGGAAACCGCCACCGTCGCCACCCCCGACGCCGGGCGGCAAGGCCCGCCGCGCGGACCGTTCCTTGTGCGAGTGGCGGGCGCCTCCATGCGACCCATGCTCGAACCCGGCGAGGAGGTGCTGGCCCGCGCCTGCGCGCCCGGCGCGCTCGCGCCCGGCGACGCCGTGCTCATCAGGTGCCGCGACGGCTCCTGGCTGGTGCACCTCGTGGCCGCCGGGCTGGTGGTCGGCCGCTGGTCGCGGTTCCTCCACGTCGGCGCGGGCGGCGGGCGGCTGGGGGTCTGCGCCGGCGGTGAGATCGCGGGCCAGGTGGTGGCGCGTGCGCCGGGCCTCGCCCCGCTCACCCGCGCCGAAGGCCGGCGGTGGTTGCGCTCTCCCCGGCAGCGGCCGGTGGTGCGCGCGCTGGCGGCGCTGTGCCGGCGCGGCGCGCCCCGCGACCGGAAGAGGTGAAGGCCATGACCGTCACGCGGTTCCGGCTCATTGAGTTGTTCCAGGCCGGCTTCTCGCTCTACATGGCGCTGTTGCAGATCGTCTTCTGGGGCGCGCTGCCCCACGCGGGCGTCATGTTCTCGGTCTACCTCGCCATCGCCGCGCTGGCGCTGGCCGTCGGCCTCCTGAAACATCACCTCGGCTTCTTTCTGGCGCGGTGGCTTTACTGGTTCCTGCCCGTGCCCATGGTCGTGGGCATCTACCTCACGCTGGGCCAGACCATTCCCCACCTCGCGCCCGAATGGCTCGATCCCTCTCTCGCCGCGCTGGATCGCCTCCTCTTCGGCGTCCCGCCCTCCGTCTGGCTGGAACGGTGGTACACGCCGTCGGCGCTGGACGTCTGCTCGGCCGCGTACTCCATCTACTACTTCTTCCCGGTCTCGCTCATCATCGTCTTGTACGCCCAGGGGCGCCTGCGGGAGTTCGACCACGCCTCTACCGTGCTGGGAACCGGGTTCTACTTCCTCTACTTCTGCTACATCATCTTCCCGGTGGTCGGCCCCCACCGCTATCCCGAGGTGGCCGCGCAGTACACCCGCGACATCGCCGCCTCTGGCGGCGCGGTCACGGTCTGGGCGCGCGCGTTCGTGGACAGCGCCGAACTCACCATCCACGACTGCTTCCCCAGCGGCCATACCGGCATGACGCTGCTTTCCATCCTGCTCGCCCGCCGCTGGTCGCGCCCGCTCTTCTGGATCATGCTCCTGCCGGGCGCGGTGCTCATCTTCTCCACCGTCTACCTGCGC
>JACQVU010000382.1 GCA_016209585.1 Planctomycetota bacterium | reverse complement strand
GTTCATCGCGGTCACCGAGCGGGCGTCAACCGAGATGTCGTGGCGGTAGAGAATCTTCTCCCCGGCCTTGGACTTGGTGAGCGACTCCTCCCGCCGGGCGTTCACCACCTCTTCGACTTTCACGAGAAATCGCTTGGCGATGTTGGCGCGAGCGGCGGTCTCCGCGCCGGCGACGTCTTTGGCGAGGTTGCCGCTGGCGTCGGCCAGCCCCTGCTCGACGATGAAGTCCGATTCGGAATACTGTCCCGCGCCCCCCTTCTGCCCGACCCACGCCGGGCGCGAGGCGGACATTTTGGGAAGCGCGGCGCCATCCGCTGGCGGTCCGCCGGGGTTTTTCCCGCCCGCACCCCCACTGGCGGCCGGCGGAGTGGTCGGGGGCGGGTCGGCGGGGACCGCGGCCGGCGGCGCGACCGCCGGCTGGGGCACGGGCGGGGCGATGGACTCGAGGGGCTCCGTTCCGGCCAGCGTGCGGTCGAGCGAGCCGGAAGCCGCGTCAGCGCGCCGGGCGATCTCCGCCGCGCGGGCCTTGGAGGCGGCCTTGGCGGCTTGGGCCTCTTCGTCGCGCTTCGCCGCGGCTGCGGCATCGTCGTCCTGGACCTCCGGCCCGCCGCAGCCGATCAGCGGCGTCGTCAGCGAAAAGGCAAGCCCGGCGGCGAGAAGAGCGGCGAGCGATGCGCGGCGCATGGGGAGGCTCCTGGTCGGGGGACAGGGGTCAAGAGACCGGCGCAGTTGTCGGTCGCCGGTTGCCAATTATCAGTTGTCAGTCGCCGATCGCCAGTTTGCAGCGCCGTGGCTCCGCTTGCTGACGACCGACAACTGACAACTGACAATCGCGATTGCTGACAACCGACAACCGGCGACCCCCGGCTACTTCTCCGACTGCTCCTTCAGCAGTTTGTCCATTTCGGCGAAGGCCTTGTCGCGATTCTCCGCGACGGCTTTGATCTGCTTCTCCGAGGCGGTTTTCAACTGGATGGCCACGTCGTCGAAGGAGATCCTGGCCAGCGCGTACCATTCCCCGCCGGGAGCCGGCTCACGTTTCAGGATCTGCGAACCGGAAACCGTGGTGTCAAGCACGGTGCGGATCACGTTCTGGATGTGCGCCTCGTTCACCGGCTCCTTCTCGCCGGGGACCTGGACCTCGCGCACGTACTGGGAGAGCACCGCCTGGATCTTCACCTTCAGCACTTCGGCCAGTTTGGCGCGAGCGGCGGCGTCGGCGCTGTCCATCGCGATGCTCAGCGTCCCCTTGGCCGTGCCGACGGCGCCGGCGTAGAAGGCCTTCCCCGGCTCCAGCGGCGTCACCAGAATCCACTCCGGAATGTTCTTCTTCTCCACGATCTCCTTCTGCGCCGGCGACATCTCCCGCTCTGGAACCACTTCCTCCTCGGCGCAGCCGGAGCCGGCCAGCATGGGCGCGGCGCCGAGAGCGATGGTGAGGGCATATCCGCGGATCGTCATGGCGTCTCTCCTTCCTCGCGGTCTCCCTGGTTCTGGTCCATCGACCCGACCACTCCCGGCGTCCGCCCGGCCGCGCGGGGGAGACCACTCCCGCGCGCCGGCGCCGCCATGTTCTTCAGCAACGGGCCGGAAAGAAAGTTCATAGTGAAATAGTCATTTTCTTACCCGATCATCGGGTTCACTTTCTCCGGATCGATGTCGAACTCGCGGATCGCCGCCGAAACGGCTGAACGCGGGACTTCGCCGCGCTCGGCCAGGCGGAAGAGGGCGGCGACGGCGACGCACTCAGCGTCGATCTCGAAGAAGCGGCGCAAGGCCGGGCGGGAGGCGCTGCGCCCGAAGCCGTCGGTGCCCAGCGTATAGAGGCCGCCGGGCGCCCAGCGGGCGATCTGGTCGGGCACGGCGCGCATCCAGTCGGTGGAGGCGATGAAGGGACCTTCGCGCCCCGCCAGCGCCTTGGCCAGGAAGGGCACGCGGGGCGGGGCTTCGGGGCGGAGAAGATTGGCGCGCTCGCACTCCAGCGCGTCGCGGCGCAGTGCCAGGAAACTCGGCGCGCTCCAGACGTCAGCCGCGACGCCTCGTTTCTCAAGGAGATCGGCGGCGCGGAGAACCTCGGTCAGCACGGAGCCGGAGCCGATCAACTGCGCGCGCGGTTTCTTCTTGCCGCCGCGCGGCCGGGGACCCTCGCGGAGCAGGTAGATTCCACGAAGCACGCCCTCTTCCGCGCCGGGCGGCATCGGGGGCATCAGGTAACGTTCGTTGTAGACCGTGACGTAGTAGAACACGTCCTCGCCGTCGACATACATGCGGCGCAGGCCGTCCTGGACGATCAGCGCCAGTTCCCAGGTGAAGGCCGGGTCGTAGGCGCGCACGGTGGGATAGGCCGACGCGAGCAGGAGGGAGTGGCCGTCCTCATGCTGCAACCCCTCTCCGCAGAGCGTGGTGCGGCCGGCGGTGGCGCCGATGAGGAAGCCGCGGCCGCGCATGTCGCCCAGCGCCCAGAGTTGGTCGCCGGTGCGCTGGAACCCGAACATGGAGTAGAAGACGTAGAAGGGGATCATCGGCTCCCCCACCGCCGCATGGGCGACGGCGGCGGCGGAGAAGGAGGCGACGGCGCCGGCCTCGGTCAGCCCTTCTTCCAGCATCTGGCCGTCGACCGACTCGCGGTAGGCCAGGATCATGTCCTTGTCCTGGGACTCGTAGAGTTGGCCGACGGAAGAGTAGATGCCGTACTTCTTGAAGAGCGCCTCCATGCCGAAGGTGCGGGCCTCGTCGGGCACGATGGGCACGACGCGCTTGCCGATCTTCGGGTGTCGCAGGAGGTCGGAGATCAGCCGCGCGAGGGCGACGGTGGTGGAGGGGGCCTGTTTCAGATCGGTGACCGGCTTGAAGAAGTCGGGGAAGTCGGCCACGGCCGGGACTTCGAGCGGAAAGGGCACGACTACCCGCCGCGGAATGAAGCCGCCGAGGGCGGCGCGGCGTTCCTTGAGGTACTGGATTTCGGGCGCGTTGTCGGGCGGGCGGTGGTAGGGCGGGTTCTCCAGGTCTTTGTCGGCGATGGGCAACTCCAGGCGATCGCGGAAGACCTGCAACTCGCGGTAGGTCATCTTTTTGACCTGGTGGGCGACGTTCCGGCCCTCCGCCCCGCCGCCCAGCGCCCAGCCCTTGACGGTCTTGGCGAGGATGACGGAAGGGGCGCCGGGGTGGTCCCAGGCGGCGCGGTAGGCGGCATAGACCTTCTTCACGTCGTGGCCGCCGCGGCGCAGGCGCTCGACGTCGGCGTCGGAGAGGGAATCGACCAACGCTTTCAGACGCGGGTCGGCGCCGAAGAAGTGGTGGCGCACGTAGTGGCCGGATTCCGTCGAGTAGCGCTGGAACTGGCCGTCGACCACCTCGCCCATGCGCCGGATGAGCATCCCGGATCCGTCGCGCTTGAGCAGGTCGTCCCACTCGCGGCCCCAGATCACCTTGACCACGTGCCAGCCGGCGCCTTTGAACGAGGCCTCAAGTTCCTGGATGATCTTGCTGTTGCCGCGGACCGGGCCGTCGAGCCGCTGGAGGTTGCAGTTGACGACGAAGATCAGGTTGTCAAGCCCCTCCCGCGCCGCGACGTGCAGCGCGCCGAGCGACTCCGGCTCGTCGGTCTCGCCGTCGCCCAGGAAGGCCCACACCCGCTGCCGGCTGGTGTCGCGGATGCCGCGGTTGTGCAGGTAGCGCAGGAACCGCGCCAGGTAGATGGCCTGGATCGGCCCCAGGCCCATGCTGACCGTGGGGAAGGTCCAGTAGTCGGGCATCAGCCACGGGTGCGGGTAGGAAGAGAGGCCCTGGCCGCGCGCGATCTCGAAGCGGAAGTTGTCGAGTTGCCGTTCCGTGAACCGGCCTTCGAGATAGGAGCGGGCGTAGATGCCCGGCGAGGCGTGGCCCTGGAAGAAGAGGTGGTCGCCGCCGCCTTCGGCGTCCGGACCGCGGAAGAAATGGTGGAAGCCCACCTCGTAGAGCGTGGCGGCGGAGGCGTAGGTGGCCAGGTGCCCGCCGAGCCCCGGGATGCGGTTGTTGGCCCGCATCACCATGGCCACGGCGTTCCAGCGGATGAGCCGGCGAATGCGGCGCTCCATCGGCTCGTCGCCGGGGTAGGGCGGCTCCTTTTCGGCGTCGATGGTGTTGATGTAGGGGGTCTGCAGCAACGCCGGCAGCCGCACCTCGCGCACCTCCGACCGGCGCAGCAGGCGGTCGAGCAGATAGTGCGCGCGCTCCAGCCCCTGCTTTTTGACGACGGCGTCAAAGGCCTCCTCCCACTCCGACGTCTGCGTGGGATCGATGTCGGGCCGGTAGTCTTCGAACGAGTGCATGGGCGCGGGCTGGTGTTACTCCGGGAAGAGGGAGCGCAACGCCTGCGCCGTGGCCACGCGCACGCGTTCCATCTGCTCATCTTCGCTCACGGTGGCTGGTTCCGTCGAAGAAAGCACCACCGCGCGGTCGAAGCCCGGAACGCCCTCGACACCGGGGGGCAGCGCGGCCTGGCCGAAGACGCCGACCACCGGCCGGCCCAGGGCGCGCGCCCGCTCCATCACCGCGTGCGGCGCCTTGCCGGCCGCCGACTGCGCGTCGTAGCGCCCTTCCCCGGTGATCACCACGTCCGCCGCGGCAATGCGCGCCGACACGTCGTCGCGTTGCAACAACCGGGCGGCGCCGGGGTACACCTGGGCTTCCCACAACGCGACCAGCGGCGCCCCCAGCCCCCCGGCCGCGCCGAGACCGGGAATGTCCCGAACGCGGCGGCCCGATTTCTGCTCCAGCACGCCGGCCAGGCGGGCCAGGCCGGCTTCCAGTTCCGCCACGTCCCCGGCGCTCGCGCCCTTCTGCGGCCCGAAGACGGCCGCCGCTCCCTCCGGCCCGAGCAGGGGGTTCGTCACGTCAGCCAGCAGTTCAAAACGCAGGTCGCGCGCCGCGGGTTCGAGCGACGAATTGTCCACCCAGCGCAGCCGCGCCAGGTCCGCGCCGCCGGGGCGCAGGTCCTCGCCGTCGCGGTCCAACACCAGCACGCCCAGCGCCTGGATCATCCCCGCCCCGCCGTCCACGGTGGCGGTGTCGCCCATGCCGAGAATCACCTGCCGACAGCCTTCGGAAATAGAGGCGCGAACGAGTTCCCCCACGCCGCGCGAGGTGGCGCGCCGGGGATCGCGGCTGGCCGGTGAAACGAGGTCAAGCCCGATGGCCTCGGCGGCCTCGACAATCGCAAGGCGCTGGGCGGGGACAATGGCGAACCGCGCCCGCACCGGCTCGCCCAGCGGCCCGGAGACCTGCACCCGTCGGAACTCCGCGCCGAGCAGCGCGGCCCAGGCGTCGAGCGTGCCCCGTCCGCCGTCGCCGACCGGCAGGATGTCGATCTCATCGACGCCCAGCGCCGCGCGGACGCCCGAGGCCATGGCCTTGGCCACGAGGCGCGCCGAAAGCGTCCCCTTCATGGGGCCGGGCATGACCAGCGCGCGGCGCATGGATCGTCACATGGAGAAAAAAAAGGCTCCCCCGTGGGAGCCTTCGCGCATCTGAGAGCGGGTGATGGGGGTCGAACCCACGACATCAACCTTGGCAAGGTTGCGCTCTACCACTGAGCTACACC